>NZ_DAONKG010000073.1:0-10476 GCF_035406105.1 Methanospirillum sp. | reverse complement strand
GCACTGGATGAGTACGGAGCAAGCGGGGATATGCTCGGGCGATGGATACAGGAGCAGAACCCGGATTTTGCATTCATTACCGGTGTTCCCCATGCGATTCCCCGTGAATATACCGATGGTATCGAATGTTTTTCGGTGACGAATGGTCCCAGACAGGTTGTACCGCTGAAGGATCTCGGCCATGCACATGTTGTTGTCGAGATTGACCTCCATCCCCGGACCCTTGGTGTACGGAGTATTGTGGAGTCGGAGTTTGGAGCTGTTCTCAGGAGTTGTGTATGAAAGGGTTCCTGATCTCCGGTGACCGGTCAGGATCAGGAAAAACAAGTATTACCCTTGCCATAGCAGCAGCTCTTGCAAAACGATGGACTGTTCAGACCTTTAAGGTCGGAATGGATTATATCGATCCTTCCTATCTGACCGGCGTGACCGGGCGTGCATGCAGAAATCTGGACTCATTTGTGATGAATCCGGATGAGCTCTCAGCGGTATTTGATCATGCTTGCATGGGAGCCGATATAGCGATAGTCGAAGGCGTCAGAGGGCTGTATGAAGGGGCGGAGAGTATTGGTGATATCGGAAGCACAGCCTCGATAGCAAAACACTTTCAATTACCGATAATTCTGGTCATAGATGCCCGGAGTATTACGCAGAGTGCTGCGGCCCTGCTCATGGGTTTTATGCAGTTTGACCATGATATCCGAATCGCCGGGGTTATCCTCAATAATGTCAGGGGAGAGAAACATATCCGCAAAGCGACCGAAGCGATTCACCATTTTTGTCATGTCCCGGTTATTGGTGCAATTCCCCGGGTGGATAATCTTGATCTGACAATGCGGCATCTTGGTCTTGTTCCTTTTGAAGAAGGGCTGAAAGATCAACCGTTCCTGGACCGTGTATCATCCATTGTTGAAATGATCTGCAGTCATCTTGATCTTGATGCCCTGCTCTCCCTTTCACGGGAAATGAAGGCTCCTGACCGGATACCAGATCTGTTTGCCGTATCTGGTCTCTCCCATCAGGGAACTATCGGGATTGCCCGGGATGAGGCGTTTAATTTTTACTATGCTGATTTATTCTCCCTGATTGAATCACAGGGGTTTGAGATCGAATATTTTTCACCGGTTCATGATGTACTTCCTGATGCAGACGGGTACTGGTTCGGGGGAGGGTACCCTGAATACTACGGACGTGAACTTGAAGAGAATCAGTCGATGATTGAGGATATCAGGAACGCTGCGAGGGATCACCGGCCGGTTATTGCAGAGTGCGGGGGGCTTATGTACCTGTGCAGGGAGATCCGCATCATGCAGGATTTCTCAGGACTTTCTGCAGGGACTGTATTTCAGATGGCTGATGTTCTCCCTGCCCGGTGCACAATTCCCAAAAAACGGATTGTCACGTATGTGTCCGGAACTACCACTCCAGACTTCCCGTTTGAAAGCAACAAGGCTGTACCGGTCAAAGGCCATGCATTTCATTACTCCACCGTTCATCCTGATGAGGGGGTGTCATTCGGCTATGAGCTTGTACGAGGGTTTGGTATTGATGCAACCCATGACGGGATCGTTCGTCACAGAGTAGTCGGGTCATATACGCATATCCATCCGGTCCCTTCATCTGCCCTTTTGTATTCATTTTTGTCCGCTTGTAAGGCTGATCCCCTTTCATAATCAGGCAGTTTTTTCTTTTTTTTGTCCTGCATCAGATTCGTGAGGCTGATCCTTTAAGAGAACATGAGTCAGATACTTTGGTATGCAGATATACATCGATGGGAAGTTCTATCCCAAAGAGGAGGCTAAGATTTCAGTCTTTGATCATGGTTTTCTCTATGGGGATGGTGTTTTTGAAGGTATCAGAGCCTATTCTGGGCGGGTGTTCAGACTTGAGGAGCATCTTGACCGGCTGTATGATTCAGCAAAAACCATCGATCTTGCTGTTCCGATTACAAAGGATGAGATGACCGCTGCAATCATCGAGACCTGTAAACGGAATAATTTAAAGGATGCATATATCAGACCGATTGTAAGTCGTGGTGTGGGTGATCTCGGGCTCGATCCCCGGAAATGTGCAAAGGCCACCGTTGTTATTATGGCAGTGGAATGGGGTGCCATGTATGGTGATTTGTACGAGAAGGGTCTGAAAGCCATCACGGTATCAGTGCGGAGAAATCCTGCTGAAGCTCTTCCACCAAATGTGAAGAGTCTGAACTATTTGAATAACATTTTAGCCAAGATAGAGGCAAACTGCAAAGGTGGAGATGAAGCTATTTTCTTTGATACAAATGGGTATGTATCCGAAGGTTCAGGGGATAACATCTTTGTCATCAAGAATGGTGTGATCATCACTCCGCCGACCCTGAATAATCTCCGGGGTATTACCCGTATGGTTGCAATTGAGATTGCATCGTCACTTGGCATACCGGTGCAGGAGCGCAATATGGGGTACTATGATCTCTACTGTGCAGATGAAGTCTTTGTAACCGGTACTGCTGCCGAGATTGCACCAATTACCTGGATTGACGGGCGCAGTATCGGAACCGGAAAGCCAGGCCCCATCACGCGTCAGTGCATGGAGCAGTTCAAAATTGTCGTACAGAAAGAAGGAACACCGATTGTATAGGTAAAATCATCAATACTTTTTTAAGGATATACGTAGACATTTGATGGCACAGCTGATATAGTGTAGTCCGGCCAATCATGTCGGCCTTTCACGCCGACGACTGGGGTTCGAATCCCCATATCAGCATAATTTTTTTCATTGTTTTGATAATGTAAATATTTTGCATGAATACTTTTTTTCAAGGCTAAGCATAATACAAAAAAACCAATCTTTATACATATGGAATCATTCACATGGAATTCTCAAGAAGAATATATCATCCGACCCTCGTTGCTGCCGAGTGTCGGTGTCAGGTTTAGTGAATCGGGATACGTTTTCGCATAATCAAGAGTGATCATTCCACCCATTGAGTATCCAACGATAGCAACCGGGAGGGCAGAACAGTCCCCCTGTTCGTACGCCACCGGTTTCGCAGAATTCGTTCCATTACCCGCACATTGCTCATTGTTTCCTGTCAGCTTTTAATAACATCATGAAGATCAATAGTAGCCTGTGGAATAGAAAATGGAATTTTACCTGGTTTTGCCTTTAATGGGGTACTGAATATTGTCATTACTTATTTTTCCCCGTACATGTACCGTCACATTCCAGAGGCCGGGTGTGGAGGATGCCGGTATAATGAACGTTCCGGTTAGTTTCCCCTGTACCAGGGTACCAATGGCTGTAATATTCTGCTCTCCCGGATGTGACAGGTTTACGATAGCCCTGTTCTCAAAGTTATCACCATAGATGACAAACCCAGTTCCCTTTCCTGGTGCTGCGTACGACCGGGTATGGTCCGGATGGTAATATAACGAACTGAACATCATCATTACTGGTCAGGCCGCTTTGAGTCACTGTTACGTTCCATGGACCGGGCAGTGCATCATCGGGGATTGCGATGGTCCCGGTCAGATTTCCCTCTGAGAGATTTCCGATTGATGAAATATTGTTTTGTTCTGGATGGGAGAGGTTTACCTGAGCACCATCCATGAGGTTTTCACCCTGAAGCAGATAATCTGTTGCCTCACCCTGTATTCCTGAATCAGGGGTAATATTATGAACAACCGGACCATGAATCGGGCTGTCCGTGATGGTGAACAGGATGTTATCGTTACTATATTGTCCGTTCTGGTTGACTGATACGTTCCATGGTCCGGTGAGAGCGTCCGGAGGGATTTCGAAAGATCCGAAGTTTGGAGTTCCAGGAATGTCTATGAAAGAGGTGATATTATCCTCACCCTCATGGGTCAGGTTTACTATTGCGCCATAGAGGAGATGCTCACCCGTTATTGAATATATGACTTCCGTTCCTTTCTCTCCAGAGTCCGGATTTATCGAGTCCACTATTGGAGTATCTGTCGGGGCCGGAGTAATGGTGAATATGACATTATCATTACTGAACTGTCCGTACTGGTTTACTGATACATTCCATGGTCCGGTGAGGGTATTTACCGGTATGTAAAATGTTCCGGTCAGGGTTCCATCCTTCAGGGTTCCGAATGATGCGATATTGGTTTGTCCTTCCTTTGTAAGATTGACCCATGCACCATTCATGAAGTTGGATCCAGTAATGGTATAGTTCACGATAGATCCGGCATACAATGATTTGGGTGAAATACCGGTCACAACCGGAACCGGTACGGGTGGGGCGGTAATGGTGAACAGTATGTTATCGTTGCTATACTGCCCGTTCTGGTTGACTGATACATTCCATGGTCCGGGAAATGCATCAGGAGGAATCGCAAATGTACCAGTTAAGGCTAACCCCGTGACGGAAGCAATTGAGGTAATATTTGTCTCATCGAATCTTGTCAGGTTCACGATTGCTCCGGAAACAAAATTTTCTCCATTGACCAGGTAGGAAACAGATGTACCGGCCTGTCCCGTATTGGGTTTGATTGATTGGACAACAGGCGTGGGCTTTGGAGTTGGGGTAGGTGTCGGTGTTGGAGTAGGTGCAGGATTGAGATGAATAACACCGACTGCATAATGCTGCATACCTTCATAGACACCTCCCCATGTCATGGTGTGTTTGTTATAATCCCAGGTATTATGAAAGATAATCTGATCGGTTCCGGTATATCCGACCCCCAGCATGGTATGACCCATGAGTTGAATTAAGACCGGATACCCTGCATCAATTTCTGCTTTATACTGGTCATAGGTGAATCCTTTGGTATTTCCATTATACCCATAAATTAATTGGTTATAATTGAGAGAATGCTGGCCATCGTGTGCGACCGTATACCCACGCGATTCCACAAATAATTTTATACCATGCATCCCATCCCGCTGGGTATCGTCATATTCCGTGAAATCATAGACTGGCGATCCATCACGATTCGTCCATATCCACGTACTCCCATCGGTAGATCCATATTTTTGATACATACTGGTACCCATAAAATCTGCAAGTGAATCCTGTGGGGTATGTTCTTTCCACGAACCATAATAGGGGTCAACATCTGATCCATATTTGTGATAGTAATCGTCTTTGGATCCTTTTGTCGTTCGTCCATCAAGTCCTTCCTGTGATGCTGTCAGGGGACACTGCCCGTTTCCTTCAAATGAAGGGCCCCAAACCGCGTTTGTAAGCGGAAACACTCCCCCGTTTGTCGGGCCGGTATACATATTCGGATACCCATGCCGGTCAAGGTATCCACAAATCATGGTCGCTGATGTCGGAGTGCATCCATATGACCATGACAGTGCCGGGACCTCATTTTTATCCAGATATTGAGCGGATACATCATTGAGATCGGCAAGATGTGAGTTTGGATCATAATTTTCCGGTGGTAAACCTGGTCCGACAAGACGACCTTCATATATCGTTCCATCTTCAGAAATGGAAAGCAGTTTTAATGTGCTGTCATTGGCATCAGACATCTCAACCAGGGTGGGCTTTGCACCAGCACCCCCGGGAAGGGAGCATGCAATAAACAGGAGAATGATCAGGCCCCATCCAGCCTTCACAAAAAAAGGGCGAGTATACATACAGCATATTATTATTCAAAGAATATATTATTTTTTGAATGGATAGAATAAACCCGTAAATATAAAAATTATACAAGAGTTTCTCAAAAAACCTATAAAATCGGCAATTCATACATGGAAAACAAGGACTTAGTCCATATCCAGATAATAATACTCCCCCTTGCTCTTCTGTTCCCGGTCAAGATATGAATCCGGCTTGTTTATTCGTGGTCTGCCACTCATATCCCGTCTGAACGTTACACCAAGCTGGGAAAGGAACATATTCATTCCGGTCCTCATGTTAAACGGTCCTTTTGCCTCTCCCCTGATTCCTGGTTCTCCGTCAAAGACAAGGAGCCGTTCACTGATGATATCTATCACATAAATATCATGGTCGATAACAAGGATTGCTGCATCTTTCCCTTCTACCTGATTCCTGAATATCTTCGTCAGTCTGACCCGCTGCTCGACGTCCAGATGGGCACTTGGCTCATCAAGGACATAGAGATCTGCCGGCCGGGATAAACATGCAGCAATAGCAACCCGCTGAAGTTCTCCGCCGGAGAGGGTATTGACCGGAAGCTGCAGGATTGGCCCCAGAGTCAGACCTTCCACAATATCATGCTGATACTGGGCGGAATCGAAATTTCTGGCAATCTGCCGGAGGAAGAACTCAACCGTATCTGAGGTATCTCCTTTCAGATACTGGGGTTTATACGATATCCGGACTGAGGTCTCCATCGATCCGGAATCTGGTTTTTCGACTCCGGCAAGAAGCTTGGCAAAGGTGGATTTTCCAATACCATTCTGCCCGACAACTCCGATGACTTCTCCTGCAAATATCTCACCTGGATGTACCGTTAAAGAGAACCGGTCAAAGTTTCGGGTCATCTCTGGGATTACGAGCAGTGGTTCACGATCTGATCCCTCTTTGTGTGCTCGTACCTCAAAGGTTACCTGATAATCGCGGAATCTGACGTTCTCTTCCGGAAGGAATCCATCCAGGTACTGATTGATACCGATTCGAACCCCCTTTGGACGGGTGATGATACCAAAAACTGCCGGTTTTCCGTACGCGATATGAACCGTGTCGGCCAGCATATCAAGGATGGCAATATCATGTTCGATGAGGATAACCGGTTTTTCTGCAGCAAGTTCGCGTATTGCTGACGCAGCGGCCATCCGCTGGTAAATATCAAGGTAGGGTGTGACCTCGTCAAGGAAATAAAAGTCGGCATTCCGTGCAAGGGCTGCGGCAAGTGCGACTCGCTGGAGTTCTCCGCCGGAAAGATTCTGGATCTCCTGGTCAAGGATTTGGCGAAGTGTCAGAATATCAAGGTACCGGTCAAGGGCACCCCGTTCATCAGTAGTTTTTAAGAGATCCCATACTTTTCCCTGAAAGACCTTGGGGATGACATCGATATACTGGGGTTTGACTGATGCCTTAATAGATCCTTTCGAGAGTCGCTGGAGGTAATCGAAGAGTTCAGTCCCGGTATATTTTTTCAGGACATCATCCCATTTTACCTCAGTTTCAAAAATACCAAGATTCGGGCTGATCTGCCCAGATAGGATCTTGAGTGAAGTGGATTTTCCAATCCCGTTTGCACCGATCACACCGGTCACTTTGCCTTCAATCGGTGCAGGAAGACCATAGAGAACAAAGCTGTTCGGCCCATACCGGTGGGTGGGATGCTCCAGCTCTTCGGGAAGGGTGATGATATCTATCGCTTCAAAGGGGCATTTCTTCACACAGATACCGCATCCGACACAGAGCTCTTCAGAGATGACCGCTTTTCCTTCTTCATCAAGAAGAACAGTCTCATCACCGGTTCTGACCCGTGGACAGTACAGAATACATTCCGTTCCGCATTTGCGTGAATGACAGAGATCTTTATGGACAACAGCAATTCGCATGGGCTATCAGGATGATATGGTGGTCTCAGAGAGCAGGATGGTCCAGGTTACATACCAGAATGCAAAGGTGATAAATCCCTGGTAAAACCAGTCTTTCTTCTCAAGTTTTGTTGGATCTATCCGGATAAACATGAAAATATGTTTCTGAATGATTATTGAGGCCAGCATTACAAGGATGGGAAAGATAAATGATTTCCCTGCCCCTGATGCTGCGGTCGCCTGGTCGGTCAGAAAACAGATAATGCCGGCGATGCATCCGGCACCAACCGCTATGAGCGTGCGCGTAATACGCTTTGTATATTCTGCCGTTTCATCAACGGGGCGAGGTACATGGGTTTCCTCTGCCTGAGTATTCAGGACCGGTTCTTCTGTCATTGGGGCACCAGTTGTCTTATTTTTTTAGTCATGAGGCCATATGTAATTTGGTATCATGGCGACGATGCAGGGGATGAGTGGACTTGACCTCATCACAGTTACAGACGAGATCTCACGGCTCCTCCCCCTCTGGGTGCATAAAGTGTATCTGGATGAGAACCGTCTCTGTATTTTTCGGTTGAATAGTAAAAACCAGGGAAAAATAAACCTCCTCATCGAACCGGGACGACGGCTCCATCTGACTTCAATACTTCCAGAGATGCCCCAAATCCCTCCTGCTTTTGCAATGTTTCTGCGAAAATACCTTGCCGGAGGAAGGATCGACGGGATACGCCAGCAGGGTCTGCAGCGTACGGTAATCATTGACATCAGAAAATCTGAGCAGCTCTTTCACCTCATTGTCGAGGTTTTTGATGATGGAAATATCATCCTCTGTGGAGAAGACATGACCATTATCCAGCCGCTCACCCGGCACCGGTTTAAGGACAGGGATGTTCTTCCCGGAGCGTTGTATGTCTTTGGACCGCCGGATGTCAGTTCGATCACCGGTGAGGAATTTGCAGGGCGTCTCTCTCGTGATGATCGGGATATTGTGCGATCCCTTGCAGTCGGGTCCTTCCTGGGCGGCCGGTACGCAGAATATATCCTTTCGGTTACCGGGATTGACAAAAATACGTGTGCAAAGGATGCAGATGCAACCGTATTGTATGATGCCATTCATGATTTGCTAAGGAAAGCCCGCACCTCACCGGCACCGGTCCTTGATAAGAACGGATGCCATCCGGTCCCGGTTGGTGATGAAAAGCCCGGGGTCTTTGACTCATTTAACGCTGCTCTTGATACCTTTTTCCCGTCAGCACCACCGGTGAAAAAACAGGAGGAGAAGAAACGGATATCCCGGGAAGACAGAATTCGTCACCAGCAGGAAGAGGCGATCACAAAATTTGAGAAGAATATTGCCAGGAATGAAGAACTTGCCTCTCTCTTGTATGAAGAATATGGGTTTGTGTCTGACATTATTACCACGCTTTCAAAAGCCTCTAAGACACGGTCATGGCAGGAAATCGAGGCCGTTTTAAAGAAGGATACAACCGGTGCAGGAAAGCGGATCATCAGGGTGTTTCCTGCTGAGGCTGCGGTTGAACTCGATCTTGGAAAACCGGTGAAAGTGTATGTCCATGAGAGTATTGACCAGAACGCCGGCCGGTACTACGAACAGGTGAAAAAGTTTAAGAAAAAACTGGCCGGTGCAAAAGCCGCCATGGAACGTGACGTCCAGCATGCACGCATCAGGAAAATCCAGTATAAGCGGCCAAAGAAACGATGGTTTGACCGGTTCAGATGGTTTTACACCTCTGATCAGGTACTGGTTATCGGTGGTCGGGATGCCGGGCAGAATGAGGAACTGATAAAGAAGTATCTGGAAGGTGGCGACACGTTTGTCCATGCTGATGTTCATGGAGCCAGTGTGGTTGTGGTAAAAGGGAAGACTGAAGCGATGGATGAGGCAGTACGGTTTGCTGCTGCGTATTCAGGTGCATGGCGGGCAGGATTTGCATCTGCTGATGTCTATGCAGCCCGTCCTGACCAGGTATCAAAAACTGCTGAATCCGGTGAATACCTGTCACGTGGCTCATTTGTGGTCAGAGGAGAGCGACAGTGGTTTCATGATGTCCCCCTTGAAGTGGCTATCGGTCTGCAGAAGATGCCTGAGACCAGAATTCTTGGAGGTCCGGTATCTGCACTGTCAAAAGTATGTGATCTCTATGTACGGCTCCGGCCTGGAACGTTTGAACCAAATGACATCGCAAAAAAAGTGGTCCGGACCCTTCGTGAGAGACTCTCTGCCGAAGATCAGAAAGCATTAAAATTTGCCCTCAATACCGAAGCCGTCGCTGCATTTGTCCCGCCTGGCGGATCAGATCTGGTGGAAGGATGAAAGCGGAGTTTGAAGAACTCCAGAGGTCATTTGGCGAGATTCGTCTCTTCCCTGAGAACAGTGACGACCTCTGGCACCTCCACCATCTTATAACACCCGGTGCACTGGTGTACGCAACCACGCTTCGGAGTGTTGAAGGATCCCAGGATAAGATACGGCCTGAAAAGCAGGAAAAACGCCCGGTCAGACTTGGAATCCGGGTAGAGGATGTGGAGTTTCATGAGTTCTCGATTCGGCTGAGGGTGTTTGGTGTTATCGAATCAGGTGTGGACATCGGCTCTCATCACACCTTAAACCTCGAACCGGGCTATGAGATATCGGTCATCAAATGCTGGTCCAAAAGTGATCTTGAACGGATCGACCGGGCAGTGAAGGGTTCGGCAGCGGATGCAGTTCATATCCTCACGGTGGAGGAGGGAGAAGCAGAACTTTACCGGGTGCAGAGTTATGGGCCAAAGCAGATCTGGTCATGTGCTGCAGGGAGTGGCAAGACTGCAGAAGTCAGCAGCAGAGAAGAGTTTTCAGATGCCGTGGTTTCACAGATTTCTCAGATTACCGGACCGCTGGTGATCGCAGGACCCGGATTTGTAAAAGAAGAAATTATCGCAAAATTTCGAAGGAAAAACCCTTCACGAACAGCACCACTCGTCATCGGGGAGACCAGAGCC
>NZ_DAONKG010000072.1:0-10563 GCF_035406105.1 Methanospirillum sp. | reverse complement strand
AAATCCAGAAAAAATCAAAATTGAAATCGATTACAATGGGCTATGGTGACAAGCCTATTCATCAGGATCTCGGACGTGAACCTACTGAATTAACAGTGACATGTAGTCTGGAAAACGGCAGCACATGTGATTCTTTAAGAAGTTTTGTAAATACTCTGAATATTCCAAAGAAAAAGGTTCATAATGTATTTTTACCCGGTCAGATTCTTTACGTTATCAGTAACAGTGGTATAATTGCAGATATCCCGTTGCATAGTGCATGGAGAATAGACAAAGCAAGTATAGAACAGAGCAATATTAACAGATGCACATTTACCCTCAATCTTCTTCGTGATGAACGTGCAGAAAAGGAGTTCTGATTATGGCTGGACTAATCTTCAATTATTATCAGGAAAAGGTTCAGAACGATGGGACCATCACTTACATTTTAAAAAAGGAACTTCCGGAAATTAAAGCAGTAAATGTCTGTAAAGTAGATATTGAATTTAACAAGTTTGTTGTACAGGCTACAGAACCCCCGGAGATATTTCCATTAGGAGTTCAGGGAAAGACAGCTTCGATATCCGGTTCTTTTGGTTCACCAATCGACTCAATTCTTACATTACCAAGCATTCTGGATGACTATGCAATACAACCGGGTTATGTTCTTTCTGTCAAAACAGATCCGAATAATACTGCATGGTTATTACATGATGGACTTTGGAAAATTGAAAACTTTGCATTTGATAGAGAAGGTTTAAAACAGGGTAAGATAGACTTCAATGCCAGTCTTATCTACATATGGGAAGATAACGAATCGATGTATAAATATTTTGGAGAAGGTAATCCGGTGAATCCATGACATCAGAATGGGAACTCGTAATATATAAATTTAATAATAATACAAAAAAATGGACCACTTCCCAGAATGACAACATAAAATTACAAAGCAGTCCATATATTTCGGTTAAATCAGGCTCAAAATGTTATGCAATTATCGAATCACCGGTAAAGATTGATCCATTCAAGCATCTTGTTCAGTTACGTTATAATAATCAGGAACTCAAATTTTTTAAAGTAGGCATTGTAAAAACATGTGAACAGAAAACCAATTCAAATCTGTACAGAATTCAGATAAATGATATTCTGGAGTTCCTGACTCATATCAGATTAACTTCAGAAATAAAAGGGATATTCCGATCAGGAAACATGATCCGGAATCCGGATCAGACTACCAGACAATACAGGACTTTGTCAGAAATCCTCGATATAATCTTAAAGAAATGGTGTAAAGATCTGCAGAGTGATGCTGAAATCTATGATCCGTATGTTACTCTGATCCCAACCGAAGCAGTTGATAAAAGCAATACTTGGGGTACATCCGTATTTATTCCGAATACACAAAATTACTATCCAACTTTGATGTTTTCAGATATCAGTGTTATTGATGCCTGTAAAAAGGTTATCTGTGATACTGCAAATCTCACCATGTGGATCGACATAGACCTGACCAAGACAAGTCCCGTTAAATTGGAATACGGTTATACACGAGATCCTATTGTTTTTGAACCAAAGGAATTTTTTGTAGAGAATAAAGTAATCGATCCTTCATTAGTTGGCCCTCCGGTTCAGGCTATCAAATTATTAAGCAACAATGATGAAATTTTTGGTTATGCTGATATCTATAACAATGACATTAAAAATTCATTTGAAATGTCATCCACCGTCAGAACAATTGCTATTTACCGGGTGGATGGAAACTTTTCCCAGCAGGAGTTGAATGCATTATCTGCACGAATGCTTTATGAACGTAATCATCAGGAAAATACCGGTTATCAACTTACATTTCCTGAAGTAATCCCAAGATTCAAAGAAGGTGATTATTTTGACGGTCTTGGAGATTCAACCATCGATCCTCCGATGAATTACAAAAGCGGTAATGACGTTGATCCAGCAACAGATCCCCGTGACAGTGTCTGGAAGATCACGGAAATCGAAGTCAAAAACAACACCATGTATGTCACCGTAAACTCAACATACAAAACAATATTTGAGATGTTTCAGAGCAAGATTCAGGAAGTCAAGTCAAGCAATCCGCCAATCGAATCAACTGATCATAAATCCGGGATTATTCAGTTACAAAAAGGAATGAACAATGACATTTTCAAATATGATCCATTATATATTGATGCTTCATGTACCGGTGACATCACATTCGACATCACACTAAATGATGCAATTCAGGAAACCGTTGGAAAATCAGAAAATGAAGGAAGATTTGTAGAATATGCAACTCAATCTCATTGTATTGAGATACTTCCAAGCATGATGCATACTATCAGTCTGTATCATCTTGATAACATTCCTGCAAAATACCAGTATGGTGAAATAGATATTGAATATACATTCGACTGCATGGAAAACTGTGGCAATGATTGTCTGGATGGCTGTGAACGTATTTATGGTTCAGTTTTCAAAACACGTGAAGAAGTTGCCACCCTTAAATTTTACTTAACCAGTGCCATTTACTGTACAATTGGCAAACATAATTCATATGTGGATTGTGAAGCATGTGTTGCTGCTTGTGGAAGTGACACTGTATGTCAGAGTACAAATTGTTTCGATGGTGGTCCCGTTACTACCTGTGCAGAATGGATAGAAGCATTATATGAAGATTGTAATCTGACATTTGATCGTGCATTAAATTCATTGGATATAATAGAATCAAAATTTGCAACATTAAAAAATAAAACCAAACATTGCTTGGACAGATTTGAAGATTTAAATGAAGATGCATCTGATATAGTCAAAGTATATGATGAATTTGCAACAAAGTATATCGAAGATTTAAAGTGGAATTCATATCAGTATTGTCATCTTGAAGATTGTGCATCATCAGTTCTTGATGCACAAAATTGCTTTGCCACGTATACAAATGTCAAAAATGACGCACAAACACTTCAAACAAAGTTAACCCAATATTTGACAACAGCCACAGATGCTATCACACCATGCAGTTCAACAAATCCAACACACTGTTTCGAATGTGAATATCTTAACTTCGTTCATGATGAAATCAAATACATTTATACAGTGTACTCCAGTTATTATAATGAACTGATAAATGGAGTCAATGCATTCGGAACCTCCATTACAGCATTATCATCATCATGTAATAATTGCAAAAACGCCGAAAATACGTGTATAGCACAATGTACAAGTGAATGTTCTTCATGTCTCGGAAATTGCAGTGAATTCAGCGGATATGAAGAATGTTTAGAGAACGCAACAACGCAGGCACAGCGAGCAGCATGTCTCGATATGTATTCCAAATACAAACAATGTTTATGCGAATGTTCAGACTGTTCTGATTCATGTACAGACTATTGTGAATTCATGTGCAAGGACTTTGAATATTACGAATGCCTCAAGCCTTTGAGTATTTGTAATGGTCAGTTAAATGTCAATTACCTTAAAATTAAAGAAGCGTATGCCAATATAATCCAGCATATAACATCGAGATTACATGCAAGTCATGAACGTGTAAAATTCAGACATGAAACTGTATATAAGCCAATGTATGATGAACTTAATTACATCATCAATATATTAATTCCAAATCTCCGGAATAAAATTAATGAAGCCAGAGCATGTGCCAGTAATCCACAAAATGACTGCAGTGGTTACAAAACTCCCTTGGATAATCTCATCGAAGAACTATACAATAGGATCGGGTTGTTATATGCGAACTTAATAGATTCCTGCAGCAATTCATGTGATGCAGATTGCGAAGAATTTGATTTAGGTGTTAATTCATCATTTAAACCAGATCCAAATCAGTTTCCGACTTGGTACAAAGAAGATGTTGTGTCCATGAATCTGGTAGAAAATTCAGAGTCCAATCTGTATTTCAAGAGTGTGGAAAACTTCACAACACGAACACAGACAATTAAAATCAGATCATGGCCCGGAGCACCACCGGTAGTCTCGAATGGAATGCTCCCACCAATGAACATTGATGTAAATTTTGTCAATAACAAACGGTATTCATCAATGCTTTTAAATAATGTAACAGTTATATGCAGATTCCATTATCTTGATGACACACCATTTTTATCAAACAAACGAGAATATTCAGAGTTATACATTGGAGACACCTTTGATACTACATATGAACCGGCAACCAACGGATATCCATTATATGCGTATGTTTCAGGTATAAAAACATCCGATATTATCAAGGTATATGGATACTATTTAAGTGATTTTACTGAATTAGGAAACAAAGGATATCAGGATGTCATACCAATGCAACTAGTACAGGATTATAATACTGTAAAAATTTATAAGAGTCTGTGGGGTATCAATTCACAGGATCATGATTATTATACACAGAATAAAACTGACAGAAGGTACCATGCCCGGATTTTAACACCACGTGCAATTGTTGAAGATCCAAAGTTATATAATATAAATGTGATTCCGCTTGGAAATATAAATGCTCCGGACACAAAAATAGAGATTAAATTAACCCCGACTAACAGAATCGATGGGATTAATGAAGAAGAGCTTGCATCCGCAGCAAGTAAAATCAGGTATTTTAATGATGTCCAGCCGCTTGAAAATCTGACAGCAACATTTGAACGAAAATATCTGAATCCGATTTATCTGGAAACTTTGAATAGAACATATAAAAATAATGTAACCGTTATTCCAAAGGGTTTTGATGAATCCGATTTTATCAGATATGCAAAAATCTATATAAATGATTATGAAACACCGTTAGATATTTATAACGGTGGAAATATTACATTTACAGAAAACCTCGTAAATTCAACAGATGGCGTCAGATGTTCCGATGTGTTCGAATTTGGAACAAAACGCCCGAATATTATCAACGTTTATGTTGGGAAACGATATGATCTTGAAATGAACATTACTTATAATAAGTTTAAAAATATATATCCTTACGGTGAATATGATGATTCAGCAACCTAAAGGGCTTACCAATTTAAAATCAGATAACTGGCAACGAAGAAAGGGAAAATTAAAACAAGGTTGTAAAGCATGCAGTGGATGTACATTAGATATCTTTGTATATGATGATATTAATAGAGACAGGGCATATGGAAGTCTAATAGACGGGGCTGGATTTGATCTGCCGTTAAGAAATGTATTGATCGATCTATATAAAAGAGATGGAACATATGTAAAAAGTGCGCGAACTGATAATGGAAAAACATTCCCACAACGTGCGGGTCACGTAATCTTTAAACGAGTTCCAGAGGGAGAATTTTATATACGAATTAATCCATCAAACGATGAAGTAGATATCCAGTCAGCATTATATAATCATATATTGCCAACAGATCCGGGATATTTTATAAATACAGTTGGATGTGATGGTGGGGAAACGATTAATGTATCATACGGATTTTATCTGGATGAAACTCCATTAATTTTATCAGATTTAAATGCATGTGCTGCCACACCTTCTTCATGCTATCATCGATCCGGTGCATGCAATATTACATCCGGAACAATTGATGGGAATGGTGCTGCCGCTGGTGGAATCTTTAAATTTTATCTATATGTTTATGGAACAAATCCAATATGTAATGTTTCATTTCATCCCGTGAAACATTGGGATATCTCAAAAGAATTAACAAATCACATTTTTTATCTTGATACATATTCTGAATGCTACTTAAGTAATCCAAATATGAATGTTTTTAATAATTGTACTCATAAACATTACAATCCGATTACCAAGATATGCAATACACTGTATAACCAACATTGTAGATATACTGATTTTTACTCTATTATCAACTACTATTCATCACCTGAAGAGATATGTGGTGTTATTCATATCGATTACTCAGGATATTCATTATATACTCAGGCGTATGGACTACTAAAATGGGATGGTGAAACGCCAGACCTTATGCAACTTGCGTTTTATGGTAGAATCAAATTCTTCCCATCGAGAATCGGAAATTATTATATTGAGGCATATGTACGCATACCAACTGGCTACAGAAAATTCAGATTCAGTATCCAAAGATACACAATGACTTAATTTAAAATAGACTTAAGATACAAATACGAGTCAAGCCCCTCTAACAAAGAAGGAAGAAAGGAAGTCTTCACTTTCTCTGTTATTTGGTGTGCACATACCTGTTGGTTATTTAATATATTTAATATTTTTGATCCTTATTTTATTTCACTTTCTTTATATACGGCAAACTGTATAATATTTTAATTAGTGGTAATCATGGCAGGTTATTTAGGCAGTGTCAATCTTCGATCAATCACTCGTATTGCCGAGAGGAATAAATCTGTAATTGCAAATACTTCAATATTCCCACAGGACATCAAAGGAGAAATGATCGGTTCGAGTATCTGGACTATTCAATGCTCATTTGCTAATTCTGGCAAACTTGAAGTTATTACAAAACAACCGGGCTCTACTGATATTTCGGAAATTCTAAACTCTTCAATCATAGCAAATCAGGATTATCTGTATACCTTTATCACGTCAGACAAAGAATCAATAAATTTCAAGTTTTCAGTGAATTCTACTTGTAAACGATTTATATTAATGGAGAGTGGAGGGATCTACTAATGGCATACCCTCCAAATCCAAATGGCGGTGGAAATGGAAATGGGATATATGCAGGTATGTCCCCACCAGAAAATCCGGAAGTAAACAGATATTGGTTAAACACTTCTACTTATAAATTGTTTTATTGGGAAATAGATCCGGTAAATAGTCAGAATAACAGATGGGTAGAGATCAGTGAATATGATATCCCTGATATTCCAGATATTCCTGATGTATCAAATTTTTTAACTGCCCCTAATGTTGAGGAATCAAGATTATATCATGTAATATTTAGTGACGGGGACAAAGGAACATTCACCAATGGAATAAAAACAAATCAGTATAATCAGTTTGATTTGCATTATAATCAGATCAAGAATGCAATAATTGATTGTGGTGCATTTTATGACTAGCACTAAGCAAATAAGTTATGTTATCCATATCCATCCAAGTGGGAAAATAAGAAGGCAGAAAATAGAATGGGCATGTATTGATAATTGTCAAGACTTTCAAAAGAATATTAAAATTCCTGTTTTTATTCCATGGATTGTAAAGGATGCCAAAGAAGGTGCACATAATGGATTAGAAGCATACCCGGTATATATTAATGGTAGAAAAATAGATCCATTTAGTAGTAAAGTTTATATAGAAGGGAAATGTGGTAGTTCATATACTGTTATATATGATTATCTTAAGCTAAGATATAAACTAACAGGGATCGGACCTTATAAATACGATGAAGAAGATCATTTTGGATATACATCAAATTACAAACCATGGTATTGTTGTGAAGACTGTGCCAAAGTACGCCCCGATCCAGCATGGTGTAAACATTGGTTCTCCCAATCAATAGGTATTTTTAAAAATGGTTATTTAGGAATGACCATTCCTAAATATTTAGAGGATTCAAACTGGTATCTTGATATAAAATATTCATTAAATACAAAATCTCTGATAGAAATATCCGAACAATATATTGATATTGATTCATATCAGTTCAATCATGATAACGGAAAGATTTTTAGAGTTAATAAAATTGTATCTGATATTTCTACAGTATGGGAATTTAAGTATGGTGGCAAGCCAGGTAAGTATCGTCCTAGAAAAGGTACTATATCTGTTTATTGTTTTTATGAAGGAAATCAAGTAGTTGATGATTTACTTGTTATTGTATGGCCCAGAGATGGAACCGAACCAGTGACTGGTGGTGCAAACTTTAGTGGGGTTTTTCATGCACCACAGACACTTTTTGTTTCTGCATATTACATTGATCATGGAAAGTTGTTCTTTGGGGAGAAAGATGTAAATGTTACTCCTGATGATGATCCAAATTGGCAAGGGCCCGATGCCTGTGTAATCCATTTACAGGAAGCAGAAGTTGGAGATTGTACATTCACCCTTGGTGTAAAGGGGAAAACAGATGATACAGGTGAAGATGTATGGCTTGATGCATCTCTTTATCCGGGTGTTGAAGTAAAATTCCCGAAGTTATATATAAATCCGGATGATCCCCAGTTAGAAAAAACTATAAATATGGGGATAGTTGGTATTGGTACCGTAATATGTACATCAGTTGCTGTATTATTAGGTTTTATTGGATTTTCCAAGGCAATGTACAGTGTAGCAATAGGTAAATGGAAAGGTACATCAGCACAAATGGCTTTTAATCACGACAAAGTGATGAAGATTATAAGTGATAAAGCCAGAAAAGCAGATTGGTTAAGTGTTCCGATAGAAAGATCCAGCGATGTGTTAAGCACTGTAAAGGCAATGAACCAGTTAAGATATGCCGATATTATGGCAAAATCTGCAAAAAAAGTTAGTGTAGTGAGTGGAATTTTTCCAAATTCTGCAAATCTTTTGACATGGGCTGGTCTTTTCGGTGCTCTTACTGTTTCATTGGTAGAAGAATCAGCAACTGACAAACCTAAATCCGAACAACCTTTCTCTCCTCCAAATGATGATGGAGAAGAAGAAGGAGAAGGAGGAGGAGGAGGAGGAGGAAATAATTATCCTCCTTGGATTCCTGCTCAAGAATGTTTTTATTCATCATATTATAATTTTGGGGAAACTGATGAATACTGGCCAAAACCAGCAGAAGGATCAGTAGGTGAGGAGCCCCCAACCAATCCGGTTAATAACGATCCGGTTAATAACGATCCGGTTAATAACGATCCGGTTAATAAACTTGGGATTTTTGTAATGTCTGAAAGTCAGGCAGTTGCTAAAGACAGTGAATATGTACAGATAGCTCCGCTGTATATATTATCACAGAATCTGTATTATCTTGGAAATGATCAGCATAATGGGATTGGTATCATTTCATACGTTAGAAATTCATTAACTATCAACAATATAATTTATACTGCAACAGAACCACAGCGATGGTGGGGATTTGATATTATATCATACATTCCAAGATCTGTAAAACTGGATCATGATCCAGTAAATAACAAATTGTTTTTTGATGCATCGTCAATCAAGGATGGGACTGTTATCGTTATCGGTGGAGACTGGGAAGAGAAAAATCCGGAAGATTTGCCCCCTACCGAAACTGGTATTTTAATTGTAGAGACAGATATTAAAACACCTTCGATAATACAGGTTATGAATGATTTTTATAATGCAACCGGAGAAGGTCCTTATTATATCTCATCTCCACCTGTCGGAACATACAATGTATTTCTTGCATCAGAAGGATTCAATACAGAAAAACAAACAGCTATTATTGTAAAAGATCAGGTAACCAGAATTATGTTCAAACTAACACGTGCATATTATTCTATTACTATTAAGTTTGTTTGTATAGGAGCTGCTGTTCCCGGTCTTACTATATATAGAGATACAACTCCATTAGGAACTATCGGAAATGACAAGACATTAACATGGTCGACAAAAATATATGATTTTACAATATTTTTATTCAACATTAATCAGGATATTGGAAATATCCATTACTATGGCATAAAACATATTTCTATACGTCCAGAAAAGAGTAGTACAAATTATGAAATAATGATTACTGTTCATTCCAGTAAAAGAGAAACAAATCCCGTTCCGGATGTGATAAATAATGGATGATATTGTAATAAATGGTCCATTTATTCATACAGTAAGTTATCTTGAGAATTACAGTATAAGAATGGGACCAGATATAAATAAAATAAGAATTGTAATTAAAGATCAGAATTTGAAATTATACAAATTTATTTCGTTTAAAGTAAGACAGACACTAAAGAAGTTTCCATGGGATACCGTAATGGTATATGCAGAAGGAAATTCCTATCGTGAAATGTTGCCATTCAAAGGTTCGCCTTCACAAGTTTACGAATTCATGGAATACAGAATCCGGATACCCGTTACGATCACCGATACATTTATTTTAAATTTCTTTTACAACTCAAATTCTTACCTTATTTTGGATATAACTGATTTAAAATTTGGTCCGTTAATTACAGATCCGGATCTGTTCGATCTTCCTGTTGAAGTCAGATTATCTGCTGAAGGACCCGGTGAAGTTTCTCCATTTCCGGGAAGTATACCATCATATGAAGGAGAAATTGTAGAAATCAAAGCACGGGCATATAATAACTGTATGGTGGATTGTATTGAATTTAATGGTATTGTTCTGGATGAGAATGGAAACAGATATCCTCCTGTAAAATATGGTAATACCTTACAGACAATCAGACCAATTAAAGTAAGAGCATCGTTTATAAACTGGGGTGCTATTCATGTTATTTTTAAGGAGAGAAACATATGACATCGGATAGTTATGTTCGTGTTATTCAACTATTATCTGCTGGAGATCCCGTTTCTGTTGGACCGTATGATCTCGCATTTTATGAAAGCGGACCCGCTGGCCACTCATTTGTTTGGGATGATGATGATGGTGCACGAATCTATTTATCAAGGGTTCCAAATTCTGTTGCCAAAGTAAATTCAGGAACCGGAGTATATAATTTAAATGCGGGAAA
>NZ_DAONKG010000071.1:0-10602 GCF_035406105.1 Methanospirillum sp. | reverse complement strand
CGGCAATCAGATCGAGAAGCTCCCGAAAGAGGTCCGCCGGCATGGCATCAATCGAAAAGTCACGGTAATTCAGCTCTCCGAGAAGGTAATCCGCAGTCCAGGTAGCTGCCAGGGCGGGATTTATTGTTGCAACATTCTCATAAAATTCTGCAAGCTTCAGGCCACCGGTCAGGGTTTTTGCATGCTCCGGTGAGATCCCGTACTGGGTAATAAACCGCTCCCTGCGGGCATCCGGAAGCTCGGGGAGTGTGATCTCGTCAATCCATGATGCCACCCGCAATGGAAGAAGATCAGGCTCTGGGAAGTACCGGTAATCATTCTCCTCTTCTTTTGATCGGGAAGACGTGGTAACCCCCCTGGCCTCCACAAAGTGTCTGGTCTCCCGTGCGACTGTCTGCCCACGACGGAGCAGATTCCGCTGTCTTGTGACTTCAAATGTCAGAGCTTTCTCAACACCCTTATATGATGAGATATTCTTGACTTCAACACGCTCCGATCCCTGCAGGGAGATGTTTGCGTCAACACGAAGAGAACCCTCCTTTTCAGAGTCAAAGACGTCCAGATACTCAAGGGTTGCCCGAAGCTTATTCAGGAACTTTCTGGCCTCTTTGGGAGATCTGAGATCTGGCTCGGTAACTATCTCTATAAGCGGAATGCCGGCACGATTATAATCAACAAGGGTGTATTTCCCCCTATCCGTGGTACCCATATGGACCGAACGGCCAGGATCCTCCTCCAGGTGAATTCTGGTTATCCTGACTTCTTTCTCTCCATTATCACCATCAATCAGGAGTTTTCCGCATTCTGCCAGAGGCTTGTCATACTGGGTGATCTGGTATGCCTTGTTCAGGTCAGGATAAAAATAATTCTTTCGTGAAAATTCTGATTCTTCCCGTATCGTGCAGTTTAATGCCTTTGCAACCTTCAGGGCATACTCAATAGCCCGCTTATTTACCATCGGCATACTGCCTGGAAGACCCAGGCAGACCGGACAGGTATGGGTGTTTGGTTCATTGTCGCGAAAATCGGTAGAGCACCCACAGAACATCTTGGACTTCGTATTCAGCTGACAGTGGATCTCAAGACCGATGATCGTCTCCCGCTCCTCCATCATGCTCCCCCCTGTTCAAACGCATATGCCGTATCAATAATCCGCTCATCCTCAAAATATCGCCCGATAAGCTGTAATCCCACCGGCATGTGTTCCACGTTTCCGCACGGGACTGATATCGCCGGAACACCGGCAAGATTTGCAGGAACGGTCAGTATATCAGAGAGATACATCTGGAGCGGATCACTCTTTTCTCCAAGCCGGAATGCGATATCAGGCATTGTCGGCCCGGCAATCACATCAACATCCCTGAAGATCCGTTCAAGGTCATCCCTGACCATCTGACGTGCGGTCTGAGCTTTCTGATAATATCTGCCATAGTATCCGGCTGCCAGTGAAAATGTCCCAAGAATGATACGACGCCGGACTTCTTTTCCAAATCCGGCCTTTCTCTGATCAGAATACGCATCATGCCAGCTCTTGAGGGTCTCTACTGCCGGGCCATACCTGACACCATCAAACCGTGCAAGATTACTGGATGCTTCGCTGGTGCAGGTGACATAGTACGCGGATAATGCATACTTCATTGAGGGTATGGTACAGGGTACTGTCTGTGCGCCATATGACTCAAGAATCTCCAGTGCCTTTCTCACAACACCGGCTACCTTCGGATTTACTCCTTCACCGAAAAATTCGTCAGGAACACCAATCTTCAGCCCTTTAATATCAGCGGACGGGATGTGCGAATACGGTCGGTCAACCGAGGTTGCATCCCTTGGGTCATGTCCGGCAATAACAGAATACAGTTTTGAAAGCGTCGTAACATCACGCGCCATCGGTCCTATCTGCTCAAGAGAGTTTGCATACGCAATAAGACCATATCTGGATACCCTGCCATAGGTCGGTTTTAATCCGACAATCCCACAAAAAGCAGCAGGACATCGGATCGAACCACCCGTGTCTGACCCAATGGCACAGTCTACAAGTCCTGCTGCAACCGCCGCGGCAGATCCGCCTGATGAACCACCCGGAACCCGTTCATGATCAAGCGGATTGAGCGTCGGTCCAAAGGCACTGTTTTCCGTTGTGGTGCCCATCCCAAACTCATCCATATTGGTCTTTCCAACCAGTGCCGCCCCGGAATTCCGAAGCAGGGTGACGACATGGGCATCATACGGAGGGATATACCCTTTTAAAATTTTTGAAGCACAGGTGGTCTCAATTCCCTTTGTAGATATATTGTCTTTTACTGCAACGGTAACCCCTGAAAGAGGTCCGTCGCCATAGGTTACTTCAGGGATAGTGGTAATAAAAGCACGAACTGAATCATCCGGATGAAATGCCAGCTTTTTCACGTCACATCACCCGGGGAGCTTTAAAGTAACCTTTTTCTGTCTGTCCTGCATTCCGGAGGGACTCCTCCTGCGTCAGGGACGGGAGCACTTCATCCTCACGAAGTACATTATACCGGTCACGAATGAATGGCTTATTCTGATCCAGGGTATCAAGTACGGCAAAGTATTCCAGAATGCCTGAACACTGGGTTGTAAATTCGGAGAGTTCTGAATCATCAATACCGACATCAGCAAGTTTTGCGATTTTTCTGACGTCTTCTGCGGTAACCATTGTATTCTTATGTCCTCCTGATATGTGATATGAAATCTGAAACAGAGCTGTGATAACCATTCTGCCGGGCAATCCGTTTTATCTCTTTCCAGATCCCGGTCCCGTACTGCATTGCTTTTTTCTCATAATACGCGTAGGATTCAGGCAGATACCGTCTAGCTACTTCACGAAGAGGTTTTTTTCGAACACCTCCCAAGACCCGTTCGCGAGGGGGTATTGCGTGCGCAGCGCATACAACCCTGATATCAAGATATGGCATGGAGAGGTAGGCACCCATAGATCGTGCAATACTCTGATCGCGACATCCCTGACGGGCAAGCGAGGCAAAATCACGGGCAAACACTTCATCCAGAAGATGGTCCGGCGTTTCCAGATACCGGGCATATCCTCCAAAGACCTCATCTGCCCCCTGACCAGTAAGAATTCGTTTATATCCGAGCTGATGAGCTGTCTCAGCAACAAAGTATAACGTCGTTGCAATAGCCACATCAACCGGATTCGGATCTTCTATGAGGGATATGACCACCAAAAGGGCTTTCTGTACATCTTCAGGGGTTACAATTCTGACCGTAAGCGGAAGATCAAGAATAGCGGCAACTTCCCTGGCCTGCCTGATATCATGACATCCTTCCATCCCAACCACAAGACAGGGACGTCCTGCCAGAGCAGCCACAAGAGCTGAATCAACCCCCCCTGAAAGGGCTGTAATGCCTGTGGCAGATCTAAGCCGTACAGCGGTGAGAATTGCATCTTCAAGAGAAAGATGAGGGCAGGACGGATGGATGAGGCCGATAACATTTCCATCACAGGTAATAGTTCCGGGCTTGCATGGTCCGGGAATGATGCCGTACATATCACGGGCCGCACAGGATCCGTACTCGAGATAAAATTCACCACCAAAGCGCGATACTATTGAAGGGTCAGAAAGAAGAGCCTGCTCTACCTCTTCCTGTGATAGTACTGTTCCATCAAGCTCAACCCAGCCGGTCAGATGCATACGTCTCAGATGATACACGAGCTTCTACATAAATATGATCCGAATATATCTTCCACCGTCAGAACAGAATGAGACAGACTTTTTACATGAAAATAGAAATACCTCGGATACGAGGTGTCGTGATGAAAGGGGGAGTCATCATACTATGGGGATGTGGTCTTATCCTTGTCCTGATTGCCATACCTTCGATCGCTTCAGGACTGCCACCAAACTTTTGTCTGGGAGAGGATAGAAGTATTGCACTTGGGATATTTGCACCGCCTGGAACACCATCAGGAAAAGAGCAGGTTCTCCTTCAGGAGATCCGTGAGTTTCGGGAAAAATCAGGGAAAAACCCTGCAATAGGAGTATTTTCCGATGAATGGATGAAAGACCGGAAATTTCCTGCTGATGATGCAAAGACGGTACGAGACGAAGGTATGATCCCATATATCAGGCTCATGATGCGAAGCTCAGACCGTCCGTATCAGCAGGAACCGGTATACACATTACACAATATTGCTCTTGGAAAGTTTGATGGTGAACTTCGTTCATGGGCACGGGAGGCACGAGTCTTTGGCTCTCCTATTTTTATTGAGTATGGGACCGAGGTAAACCAGTGGAACTATCCATGGAACGGATACTGGAACGGGTACCAGAAAGGACAGGATATGTTTCAGGATGCATACCGTCATATCATTGATATTATGCGTGAAGAAGGGGCATCTAATCTGATCTGGATATATCATGTAAATGCAGAGAGTCAGCCGTTAGAAGAATGGAATAATATCTCAGGGTATTACCCCGGAGATGAATATTGTGACCTGGTTGCTATCTCCTTATTTGGCTCGAAAAAACCCTTTGAGACCGGGACAAAACCATTCAAAGATACTCTGGATACGACCATACATACTCTTATGGCCGGGGGAATTGAAAAACCAGTTCTCCTCATAAGCGGAACAGATGTGCACAGCAGGTTTATCGATCCTGCATCATTTGTTACAGAGATGCTCTCGTCGCTATCTAAAGATGTATGGCCAGATGTGAAAGCTCTTATCTGGCTGAATGCAGCATGGAAAAACGATAATAATCCCCTTCATGACACATCCATGAGACTTCAGGACAATGAAACAGTCGCCTCTGCATTCAATTCAGGACTCCAGTCCGTACGCATTCAGAACAGACTGACGTGCTCATGATTGCATGACAATCCCCCCATGCGGGCTCCTCCCCCTCATCTCACCGGACTGTGTTGCTTTAATTCTGGGGAGTTATCCGTCACTCCTCTCCTTACAAGCCGGGGAATATTATGCAAATCCCCGAAACATGTTCTGGATGATTATGGAATCAGTCCTGGGCATACCGCACCATCTCCCGTATAAAGAACGAATTTCACTTCTCTTGAATCATAAGATCGGATTATGGGATGTATATGCATCATGCATGCGAAAAAACAGTGCAGATGCACGGATACACCACCCGATTCCTAATGATTTGAAAACGCTCATATCACATCATCCATTCATTCAGGTAATCTTTTTAAACGGTCGTGAAGCAGAAAAAGGATTTAAAAAATTTTTCCCCGATGCCAGGATACCAACCCGGTATCTTCCGTCTACAAGTCCTGCTTATGCAATCCGCCTTGAGGAAAAGACAGAGATGTGGAAAGAAGTAACCAGGATTGTGAAGCGGCTTTGAACCGGTTCCTCTCCTGCCCCTGCCCACAATGCCCAAGTCTCTGTGACCAGTACCACAACTAAGGATCTGTCTAAAAAAAAGAACTGAAGCCTTTTTCAGGTTATGCCCCGATACTGGCAAGGCTGCAGGATTCAGTTACATATACCCAGTAGGAACGGGTTGGCTGTAACATCCGTGAATCTGCCTGTTCATTTGATCCCCCATTTACAATGGTTGTCTCAAATTGTTGTCTCACAGGATCCCAACCTATCACCTCAGTCCAGGTATTCCTGATAGAGAGCAAAGAATCACGCGCTGATGCCGGAGTATTCCCTGTAAATCCAAACATATTCCAGCCGGCCATCATATCCTTTACCGGAGGAACCTGAAGGGGGTCATCAGAAAATCGTAAGGGGACGGAGAATGGAGCGGTTGAATACACCCAGTATCCTTCAAGCGGGAGGATCTTATCCTCAGCCGTCAGATCATTCCATCCGCCATCCTTTAGATTATAAGTCCAGATACTATGACCGGCAGAATTAAGACCAGAGAAAATTGAAGCTGTGTTCGCATCATCTGCCAGCCGGCGGGGGATAGATACAAAATTCCATCCCTCGAACAGATTAATTGATCCATTCAGATAGTCTGATACTGCCGAGCCGGCAGATCCTGAAAGCATTGTATTCTCCTGTCCTGATCCCGGTTCTTCTCCTGATACCGAACAGATACAGAGTGATAATACAACACAAATAATTGATAGTAAAGAAAACCTCCTCATCACACCCAATCCTGCATGTCTATTCATTGTATCTCAGTTCTTAGATATAGTCTCTGTTCTCATGAGATATTCTTTTCATCAGACAGACATACCCTCTTTTGTGAAATCCCTGCACCTCACATCTTCGCAAACACCCTTTGACCTGGACCTTTCACTCTCATGCGGACAAATATTCGGATGGAAAAAAACAGGAGATATGTGGAAAGGAGTGCATAACGGAAAAATCATAACCATCAGACAGGAACGGGACTCACTCCAGTACGAAGGTGCAGACAAGCGGGAGATCATCCGTTTTCTCGGGCTGCATGATCCCATACAGGAGATTATCACATCCATCCGCGATCATATCATTGTATATAATTCAACACCAGATCCCTTTTTTGAAACTCAATATGCACGATCACAAGGACTGCGTATTCTCAGGCAACATCCGTGGGAATGCCTTGTAAGTTTTATCTGTTCGGCAAATTCGAATATCAGGACGATTGAAAAACGTATCAATCTCATTCTCGGACGGTATGGGAGGGCATGTCATACCGGCGAACATCAATTCCCTGATCCGAAAACCCTCTCACAATGCCGTGAGGACCGATTACGGGAATGTCTGACCGGATACCGGGCTCCGTATTTAATAAAAACCGCAGCATATATCTGTAACCATCCGGATTTTTTTGAGCAGGTGGCTATGATGGAGTATACGGGGGCAAAAAAGGCCCTGATGACCCTCCCTGGCGTCGGGCCGAAGGTCGCAGACTGTGTCCTGCTTTTTGCATTTGAACATCTCAGCGCAGTGCCGGTTGATATCCGGATACGAACGATCATCGAAAAAAGATATGCAGACCTGATTAAAACCGAAAATAAAGGCAGATTATCCTATGATACTATCAGCGGATTTTGCAGGGAGTATTTTGGTCCCTATGCCGGGTATGCCCAGCAGTATCTTTTTGCTACCCGGGATATGGAAAAACAGAGGTTACCAGATCTGCTGAATACCCATACATACAAGATATGAACAGGTTGCAGTAAGCGGAATCGTAATTATCCAGGCGGTGACGATCTGCCTGACGACTGACCATTGAACCGCCGCACTTCCCTGTGTCGCACCAACCCCCATGATACACCCGCTGATTGCATGAGTACTAGATACCGGAACACCAAAGAGTGTAACAAACAAAAGAACAAGTCCACCACCCGTTTCAGCGCAAAAACCCTGGTACGGACGAAGATGGGTGATTCGTTTTGCCATGGTCCGAACAATCTTCCACCCTCCGGTAAGTGTGCCAAGAGAAATTGCAGCACTTGACATAAGAATCACCCAGACCGGAACATGAAAATCAGATAATACGCCTGCTGTAACCAGCATCGCTGTGATGATACCCATTGCATGCTGGGCATCATTACTCCCATGACCGATGCTGTAAAAAGATGCGGAAACAATCTGAAGTTTATTAAAGATTTTATTCATCATCTGCTGATCTGCATTTCTGCACGCCCTGATTACCAGGCATCCAAAGAGAAATGCACCGGCGAATCCAAGAGAGGGTGATATTACAATAAAAAGAATGATACCCAAAAGGCCACTTATTGGAAGAATATGCAGTATAATACAGATCGGTATGGAGAATACAAAACCGAAAAAACCTCCAATCTTTAGAAAATGACTGAAATCTGTCTCATGTTTGAGGTATGCAATACCGGTAAGAATGAATGCTCCGGTAAGTGCACCGGCAAGCCCAAAGAGCACAACACCGCCAATCAAAGGCAATGAAGGTAATATAACAACGTTTATCCCCCCATAAGCAACGGCTGCCCCAATCAGACCGCCAACCATGGCATGTGTGGATGATATCGGGACGCCAATATATGCAGTTGCATAAATCCAGAACGAAGCGACAAGAATGCCGATAATGATGACATCAAGGGTAAGCCATTCCGTGGCCACGATCCCTTTTCCTATGGTTTTTGCAATGGCAGTGGTGAAGAATAACGGGCCTATCAGATTGAAAAATGCTGCAAGACCCACTGCCTGCAACGGGGTCAGAACCCGTGTTGCAACAATAGTTGAGATGGAATTTGCCGCATCATGAAGACCATTTAAAAAATTGAATAAGAGCGCAATAACAATGCCGATGATGAGGATGCTATCCATACTGATCACGAATGCCTGATGCTGATGTCTGAGAGCACGTTCGCAACATCTTCACATTTATCGGTAGCCGTCTCCAGGCACTCGTAGATATCTTTCAGTTTTATTGTGGTCATGGGATCTTCTGTGGCAAACAACCGTTGTATTGCCTGAGATAACAGATCATCTGCCATGTTTTCAAGACGATTGACTTCGATGCCACAACTTTCAAGCGGATTACTTTTTTTTAACGAACGAATACCTCTGACCCCGCATTCCAGCTGGATGGTTGACAGACGGATCAGCTGAGCAAAATTCTGCATGGTCTTATCATACTCTTTGACCCCATAGATGAGCAGCTTTTCAGCCGAATCATCAATATAATCCAGTACATCATCAAGGGCTGTTGCCAACCGGGATATCTCGAGCGGATCAAGCGGAGTTATGAAGGTCCTATTTAAATGTTCGTAGATTTCATGGGTGATTAAATCGCCCTTATGTTCCAGATCCTTGATCTCTTTATAAGTTGATTCAGGCTCAGTCTTTTTTGTAACCATCTGTTCCAGTTTGTGGGACGCCTGCACTACAATACCGGCCAGCTGTTCAAAAAGGTCAAAAAATACTTTGTCCTGTGGAATCAACCATTCCTTAATCCCCACAGTAATCGGAACAAATAACCCTTACATACGTAAAAAGACACCGATCTGTTATCTGATGATATCCATCAGAACAAGACCTGCTTTCATGATGAAAGAGTAGATAAAATAACAGAGAGCAGAGGTGGTTACCGCCAGCGGAAATGTGACAATCCAGGTTGTGACAATATCCCTGACCACATTCCAGTCAACTGCATTTTTACCCCTCGTTGCACCAACACCAACGATAGAACCACTGATAATATGCGTTGAAGAGGTAGGAATACCGGTTATTGTCAGGGCTGATATGACCAGACCACCGGCTGTGGAGGCGCAAAACCCCTGATATGGACGGATGCGTGTAATACCCTTTGCCATCCTGGTGATAACGTTCCATCCTCCAAATACCGTGCCGGCACCAATGGCAAGGGCTGATGCTCCCATCACCCAGAACGGAGTAATAAAGGTATCGGAATGGCCACCTGCAATAAATAAGGCAGCAATCATACCCACCGCATGAAGTCCGTCATTTGCACCATGACCGATGGCCTGAATTCCGCTTGATATGATCTGAAGTGGAAGGAAGATTTTATTTCTGGTGCTCTGCCGGGAAAACCGGAACAGGTATGAGACCACAATATCGAGAGAAAAACCTCCAAAAAAACCGATGGTCGGTGATATCACAATAAAGATAAAAATTGCAAGAAGCCCGCTAACCTGAATGATACCGGCAGCCATGAGCGAAACGATCATGAATGAAAATCCTCCGACTGCCCCAGCAACTGCCCCAAGGCGTACAGGGCCTTTCAGCATAAAAAAGAGGATTGAGAGACACAGTCCGCCACAGAGTGCCCCGACAAGTCCTGACAGTGCCACCGGGATGATCATCTCACCTGACGGCCAGATAACCGTAGAAAGACCAAATGCAGCAATGGATGATCCAACCATGCACCCGATAAGGGCATGACTGGCTGATAGAGGAAATCCTTTCGCTGTCAGATAGCTGAGAAGAAACACGCCACAAAAGATGGCTACAACAAGGGTATCAGGAGTAAGTGCTGCGGGTTTGACTACACCGGTTCCGATAGTTTTTGCAATGGCAGTGGTCAGGATAAATGGTCCCATAATATTGCAGACTGCAGCAAGAATAAGGGCATACAATGGTCGTAATGCCCTGGTTGCTACCACTGTGGCGATGGAGTTCCCGGCATCATTCAGTCCATTGACGAAATTAAACAAAAGCGCCAGGAAGATACCGATAATGATGATGAATTCCATGGCTTATCTATGACGAATAATGATCTCATTCAATACATGACCGACGTCGTTGCACTCCTGCAGCACTTCTTCGAGATTTTCATAGATATCCTTTAATTTAATAAGAAGAATCGGATCCTGCATCGAGAAGAGCTCAGTGACTGCTGTTGAGAGCAGATCGCTGGACCGGTTATACACATGATTAATATTCTGACAGGAGTTTTTTATCTCCGCAATCTCATCCCAGGAACCTAGCAACCCGACACCTTCTCGGATTTCTGCGACTGAAATCGAGATAAATTCTGCAAATGTACCCAGATGGGGATATATGCCAATCAGCTGATAATTACAGATCTGATGAGCCACCCAGTCGATGATATCTATAACATCATCAAGCGCTTTTGCCAGACGGTGTATTTCATCAGGCTCAAGGGGAGTTATTAATGACTCCTCAAGGCGGGTGAATATCTTTCTGAC
>NZ_DAONKG010000070.1:0-10659 GCF_035406105.1 Methanospirillum sp. | reverse complement strand
CCCTGGAAAGGGCTGCAATGACCGATCGACTGATAACATGTCCCCAATACTCTGATTCTTATGGCAAAAGTTGCGATTGTTGGTGCAACCGGAAAGGTAGGCCAGTATGCAGCACTGTCTATCTCACGCATTCCGTACGTACGTGAGGTTCAACTCTACGGACGGCCAGGCTCGGAATCGGTCCTTGAGGGGGTGGCACGGGATCTTATTGATTCATTTGCTGCAACCGGAACAGACAGCCATGTCAGCTGGAGCTGTGCCATTGAGGATCTGAAGGGATCTGATATCATTGTCTTTGCCGCCGGGATTGCGAGAAAGCCGGAACAGACCAGGCTGGATCTCGCAGTAGAGAATGCCAGAATTGTCAGGGATTTCGCACAAAAGATCGGAACTGTCGCCCCTGGATCATTTCTTATGATGGTCACAAACCCTGTGGACATCATGACTCATGTTGCATTGAAGTATTCGGGGAAAAAACCAAATGAAGTCTTCGGACTTGGGACACATCTTGATTCAATGCGACTCAAATCAGCGATTGCGTCATTCTTTCAGGTGCATGTCAGCGAGGTGCATACCCGTATCATCGGTGAGCATGGCGACAGCATGGTGCCTCTCTGGTCTGCAACGACTATCGGTGGAATCCAGATATCCAACCTGCCCAGTTTTGCACAGGTACCAATTGAGGATATCATGCATCAGGTACGGTCTTCTGGTCAGAAGATCATCGCATCAAAAGGTGCCACGGTCTGGGGACCTGGCGAGGCAATTGCCACACTGATTCGGACCATCCTTGGAAATGAAAACCGTATCCTTACAGTATCTGCATACATCAAAGCCGAGGTGCATAACATCGGGGATGTATGTATCGGTGTCCCTGCGAGGATTAACCGAAGCGGAGTGTACCCGGTTCCCATTCGGATTGAGCCTCTTGAGGTCCGGAACTTTCAAAACTCGGTTGAAAAGATCCGCGGAATCACCAGAGAAATCTTCACAATTCTTGAGAAAGGGGAGTAGAATTCCCCGGTATTGAAACGTTTTAAAAAGCCCCTCTGCAGATTACACAATTACACAAGGGTTGATTCAACGATTTCTGCCCGCTCAACGCCTTCAATAGCGTTCAGAGTGGTTTCAATAGTCTCGGTCTGTCCCTCTGCGTCAGGAACAACGAGTGCAACCTTTAATGCAACAAGTCCAAAGCCGATGGGCTCCTCCCTGATATCCTGAACACGGGGAAATTTTTCCTTGATGGTTGCGATAATACGCTCCCGGTTGACCTCGGGAGATTCCGGCATAACCTTGATAATAAGCGCTACGTCTCCCATGATCTCATGGTCCCCGAAGGCCGCAGGTTGGGCAGATGTACTCTACGCTCTGTTCTCTGCACCGGTAACACCGGCGAATGGTGGCCCCGCATGCCGGGCAGCCGAACTCTACAGAGCCCTGTTCTGCCATTGGGCCGTTACATGACGTGCAGTTTGTTCTACTCATATTCAGACTTCCAAAAAGCTGCTTATCTGGTTTCTCCATCAAGACCTTAAATGGTACCGCCAAAGCCGGTCCCCATCACCGCATCACCTCTTAGAAAACCGGCAAGTCTCGCATAGTCAGAACCCCGGATTATATATCCCTCGATATGGTGATCAAAGATATAGGGGATGAATGCCGGATCAAGATCATCTGTTTCCATACCTGGTTTTAGCATCAGCACTGCTCCTTCAGATGCCCGGATATAATCAACTGATTTCAGGAGGAGAAGTGGCACACTGAGCAGACGGGCATAGTAGGCACTGATGGTATCTGAGGTAATATCCCAGGAATGCGGAAGGGGATCGGTATGGACCAGGTGAGTATAGGGAAGGAAGATATGGGGGACTCCTGTCATCACCGGTTCATGGGTGATCGGCATCCCATATGAAGAGAGTACCCAGCCGTACTGATCCATTGCTGCGATTGCCATAAAATGCGCTGCGGTGTCTGAAATCTCCTTTTGACGGACGAGATCGGCAAAAATGCCCCCGCCGGGAATGATCAGGACATTCCTTTTACTCTCCCGGATCGTCCTGATAATCCCTGACGCATATTCTATCAGACTGCCTCCTATCTTGATGATCAACGGTCTATCCTGGTCAGACACAATGCAGTACGTTCATGTATCAATGACCAATAAACCCTGATCCCCATGTACCACCCTCTTGCTCTCCTGCTCATATTCATACTTCTCGCCCCTGTATCAGCCGGCCCATATTTCCTTGAAGTGTATCCGGATACCTGGATGAAGGGAGATGAGGATGAATACATCACCATAGGCTGGGATGATCTCCCTGGTCCATGCACAATATCAGACGGGGAAGGAACCATCACGCTTCTGCCCGGATATTCCGCGTCCCGGTCCTGCACCATAGCGCGCAATGGAGAACAGTACAAACAGGTGTGGGGGGAGTATCCTGCCTGGGAGATCATTGACAGTACTCCTGCAATCCCACAGGTGACCGTTCAGGGCCGGTTTCAGCTCTCAAATAAGAAGGACGACCTGACTTTGAGCAGTCAGGGGATTATCTGCGATACCGTTACCTGGCCGGGAACATTTCAGCCAAGAAAAGGTCAGATCCACATCAGGTCGCCGGACGGCCGGTGGGACACCCGCATCCTCATGGCTGGCGGGACACGGCTTGTCCCGAAGACCGTTGAGAATGTAACCGGGATCGGGTTTGTATCACCTGACTGCTCCAGGCAGGTTCTGGAAGAGACTATCAAATCAGCAAAGCAATCCATTCTTCTCAACATCTATGAGTTTACCGATGCCAGGCTTTCAGATCTTTTGTGTGATGCTATAAACCGGGGGGTGAAGGTATCCGTCCTGCTTGAAGGCGGACCAGTCGGAGGTATGCCGGCCGAGGAGCTTTCGATCATACAGAAACTGAGTGATGCAGGCGCAGAGATCATGGTCATGGAGGGAGCAGGTGAAGTCCATGCCCCGTACCGGTATGATCATGCCAAATATCTCGTGGCAGATGGCATGCGGGTGCTTATTACTACAGAAAACTTCAAGGAACATTCCTTCCCTCCTGCCGGGTACTCAGGAAACCGTGGATGGGGAGTGGCCCTTGATTCGGTGGAACTTGCGTCAATTTTCACAGCAGTGTTTGATGCTGATTCTGACGGCCCGGGGGTACGGACCGCACAGGGACGACCGGGAAGCATGGAGGAGCCGGTTACGAAGCCCTACAGGCCGGTCTTTGTTCCGGTATCCTTTACAGGAGCCTCAGTAACACCAGTCTTCTCACCTGATACGAGCATCCTGGTTGCTGATCTGATCAATACAAGCCGGAGCAGGGTATGGATACAGCAGGCATACATAAAGGAATATCCAAAGAATGGAACCAACCCATTCCTTGCAGCAGCAATAGATGCAGCCAGACGGGGTGTTGATGTCAGAATCCTGCTGGACGGATACTACTACAACATCGAAGGCGAGCAGGACAACGATGAGATGGTCACCAGTCTGAAGACATTGGCAGCACAGGAGAACATTCCATTGCAGGCTGAGATCCTGTACCCTGAAAAGGCGGGGCTTTTGAAGGTTCATACGAAGGGTGTCATCGCTGATGATCAGGTTCTGATATCAAGTATGAACTGGAACGAGAACTCAGCCTGCTTTAACCGGGAGGCCGGAGTCATCATCCGGAGCAGTGAGGCTGCCTCATACTTTGCATCAGTCTTTCTCACAGACTGGGCAGGGAAAAAAGAGGTCAAAGCGGCAAGGGGACTGCCTGAAACCGATACCGGATGTATCCAGATGATAACCCTTGCAGGAGTGCTGATCATTCTGATACTCCTCTATCGCAGATATCACCGCACCTGATCAGAGGTGTTCTGCAAGGAACACAAAGATCAGGTAATATACGGCAACCATCAGCATCAGAACCCCGGCAATCCGGTTTATCAGCAGGTGATGGGAGGTAAAGAACCGGATACAGGTTCTGCTTTTTTCCATGGAGAGTGCCGAAAGCAGCAGGAGCGGACTTGCCATCCCAACCCCGAACAGGACGAAATTGATAAAATTGGCTATAAAATCAGCCGTTGTGGTTGAGATTGCGAAGAGCAGAATGATTGAACCCGGATTACACGGGAGAGCAACCAGCCCAAAGAATGCGCCAAAGAGGATCGCAGTAAGAACGGGAGTTTTCCCAACCGGTGTTGAGATCATAGGGAAAAACCTGCTGATATCAAATCCGGCAATCATGGCAATACTCATGGCGGCGAGGATGCAATAGATCGCAGGCCCGAGAATTTCCAGAACATCGCCGGTAGACATCTTAAGAATCGATACAAAAAGCAGGCCAAACGCGAACATCGCAAAAAGCACCCCTCCGGTAACAGCACACCCAAGGGAGAGGGTTGAACTCCCCCCCGACTTTGTACGGCCCGCCAGAAAAGCGAGGTAGCCAGGATAGAGCGGGAGGACACACATCGCTCCAAGCGGAGTATACAGACCGGCCAGAAATGATATCGCCCAGATTTCAGGAGTAATGTCCATGATATTATGAGCAGAGTTCGTCAGTTGCCCGTTTCAGCGTATCTGCACTAAATACGCCGTCCTCAAGGTAGGTGGCTGACTTCCCGCAGATGATGATGGTCTGGGGGATTGACTGGATAAATCCCGGCCCATAAGCCTGAATCAGACTCCGGGTCACATCGGTGGGAGCAGTGGTAAATATTCCCTTAAAGTTGTTGGACTCCTGATGACGTTTCACCTTTGCGGCATTGTCATTGGGATCAACATCCAGTGCTACAACGATATACGAATCCGGATACGCAGTCTGCAGCTTGGTCGACTCCAGCAGTTGCATGGAGCAGCCGGGGCACCAGACGGCAAAACTGTGGATGATAACCGGCTTTCCCTGCTCCGCAAGATCCTGTATGGTAAACCGTTCCCCGGTTGCGACATTTGTCATGGATGTGGTAATCCATGCAAGTTCAGGGGATGTGGTTTTAGAGTACGTGATACCCGAACTTTCTTCACTCGCCAGGCACCCTGTACAGAGCAGGGAAACAACAAGAATGCCATACAGTACCGGGAGTATTGTCCGGTGGTAATTCATACAGAAACATCTGATGTTCCTTGTTCATATACTTCAAGGAAAAAAGGGGGATTATCTGATCGGCATCAGATACTGGATAAGCAGGGCGACGAGGTAGGTGGCGATTCCAAAGAATATCTGTGGGATCGTATATCGTTTAAATACCGTTTTTACGTCATCCCCGGTTGTCCGGTGTAAGAGCCAGAAATAGGGATCGGTTACAAAGCAGACGAGGCCTGCACCACCGATGATCATCAGGAAGAGGGCCAGCGGATTGAGCATGGATGGAATAACCGTCGTCGCCAGAACCTGGGCGGTCAGGTATGATGTCACAATCCTGGAGCCCTGGGCGGTCTGAATGAGGGCAGCAAGGACGAAGGGGAAGAGAAATATCGGCAGCGATGATGCAAGCAGAATGGATGCATCAGCCGGGAAACTGCTCTGCTGGATGATGTATCCAAGAGCCCCTGCACCGCAGATGTCAAAGATGACAACCCCCCCGTGCTTTGCTCCAAGAACCCAGCCGGTCCATCTGATCTCCTGTTTTGCGGTCGCAACCGCGGTTGCCATTCCTGCCAGCATGATAAACTGTAAAAGGCCGGCATGAGTCAGACCCAGCAGAAGGTATCCGATAGGAATTGCAAGGAAGATTACCAGGAACGGTGCCCATGCACGGAGATGAAACGCCCCTTCCGGTCTCTTGTACCCGATCTGTTCATGAGTGATATCGGCAAAATCACACTCCCTCCTGATATACCAGATCATCGCCCCCACAAAAATGAGGGAAAGGGGAATTGCAACGAGGTTATAGAGAAGCGGTGAGTAATCAGGGGCAAATGCGTCAAAGAGAGTGTAGGTGACCGGTGTCGGGTATACATACGCAACCCCAAGAACTGAACCGATGGCTACAAGATAAATCAGGAGTGACCGTTTTCGTTCATCCGAGGTAAAGAACTCGATGACAGGGGTGAGGATGATAAATGCCGTTATCGGACAGGTTGACGGGACCGCAATAAGGTATCCGGCAATACCGGAGAGGGTCGGCGGTCGTTTGAGCAGGGTCCGCAGGTCAGAGACAATCTGCTGGATAAGTCCCTGCTCAGCAAGGTATTTTGCGATGACCGAACCGGCGAGGATGGGGATTCCCAGGCTGTTAAAGATACTGGCACAGCCGAGTGCAACCTGCTGGAATACGGTATCTGGAGCGGTTCCGATCATCAGACCAAAGGCGATTGCTCCACCGACAAGGGTGAAAAATGGTGGCAGTTTAAACCTGAATCCGATGACAGATATCGCCACCATCACGATAAGGAAGATCAGGATGGTACTCATTCCTTATTCTATCTGCAGGTGATCATATCAAAGGCTCTTGGTCCCTATCGCTCCTCATGCCTCATAGGGAAAGAGGGGTAACCTGTAAGGAATGATACTGCTTCACAGCCAGGAGAAGACCGCCATCGGGATTCTTATCCTTGTCACCATCATCTGCGGTGCCGGGACTTTCATGCTGGACGGTATTGGGAAAGATAAGCTCTCAAAAGAGTATCATGCCGGCCTTGCGGACGGGACCCTGGTGAACTGGGAAGGAGTTGTCAGCTCCGTGTATCATGCCACGGGAGGGAGTGTTATCATGAACGTATCTGGAGTCAGTATCTTCATCCCGGCATCAGCACCAGATATTCCGTACATACCGGCAGGAACTCCCATACGAATAACCGGTACCGTTCAGCACTGGAAAGGAAAAGAGGAGATAGTAGTGGAGGATGGAAAAGACATCAGCCTTTTATGATGTCAAGTGAGACGTCAGCATTGATGACCGAGTGGGTAAGCATCCCAAGGCTTATCCGGTCAATGGGAAGTGCCGCATAGATCGCAAGGGTATCTTCGGTAATCCCTCCGGATACCTCAATCATAACCTTCTCCCGTAGTCCGCTCCGGGTAAGAAGAGAGATGACCTGCGAGATATGATCCGGAGTCATATTATCCAAAAGGATTATGTCAGCTCCTGCACGGGCAATCATGAGGGCCTCGTCGATGGTATCTGCTTCTGCTTCGATCCGGTGATAGGCCCCGGAGGCTTTTGCACGCCGGATCGCCTCATCCACGCTGACCAGAACCCGGTGATTATCCTTTATCAGAATCGCATCAGACAGGGAAAACCGGTGGGGATCAGCACCCCCGATCATGGCCGCTTTCTTATCCATAAGGCGAAGACCGGGCGCTGTCTTCCTGGTCGCAGCAATACGGCAGCGGGGGTTAATTGCAGAAACGAGCTCCTGCATCCTCCGTGTCCGAGTTGCAATTCCACTCATGCGCCCAAGGATATTGAGCAGGGTTCGCTCGAGCCGAAGGATGGTATGTGCCTGACCGGTGAGGGTCACCATCACGTCCCCGTTCTGCAGGTTCATCCCGTCTGATCTGACAGATGAGACCGATAGCCCATACCATACAGCAAGACGGACCACTTCAGAGAGCCCGGCAAGGAGGAGGGGTTCACGAGCCGAGATCTCAGCAGTGCATACCTGGGGTTCAATCACCGCTTCAGATGTAATGTCTCCAAACGGACTGTCCTCTTCCACAAATGCAATCAGGTGGGGAAGGGGAATTTCAGGGAATGTCATGGAACCGTGAGCATGTATTCAAGGGAACGTCTGGCACCTTCCATGACGTCGGGAGGCACGGTAATTTCCCCGCTTAGATCCCGCAGACAGGCGATCAGGTTCTGAAGGGTCGTCTTCTTCATATCAGCACAGATGGCATCTTCCTTGCCGATGAAGGACTGCTCAGGACAGAGTTCGCAGAGCCGGTCAAGCATCCCAGCTTCAGTGCAGATGTACCATGCCTGACCGGTCTGTGCAATTTCTGCCATCTTTCCGGTTGATGAGATGTAATCAGCAAGATTCCGGATTTTTTCAGGACATTCAGGATGGGCTATGATCGGTATCCCTGCTCCCTTTACCTCCTGCAGATCCTCAGGATCAAACCGCATATGCACATAGCAGTGACCCTCTTCAGGGAGAGGAATGATCTCCTTTTCCGGGAGGACCGACTGGACATATGAGGCAAGGTTGGTATCCGGTCCGAATATGATCTGGGTCTGGGGGAGGGATCTGACGACCCTGACTGCATTTCCTGACGTGCAGACTGAATCCGAGACCGCCTTGCATGCCGCAGTGCTGTTAATGTATACAACCACTGCTGCCTCTGGATACTGTTCCTTTGCTTTCTGAATCATCGCGGGTGTTAAAAAATCGGCAAGCGGACATCCGGCATCAGGGTCAGGCATCAGAACCATCTTGTCAGGATTCAGAATACGAGCGGTTTCGGCCATGAACCTCACCCCACAGAGGACCAGGATCGGCTCTGTTGCGTTTCGAGCTGCAAGAGCAAGTTCAAGACTGTCTCCAATCACATCTGCAACGGCAAAAATCTCCGGGAGTTGATAGTTATGTGCCAGAATAAGAGCTTTTTTTTCAGATTTTAAGCGAAGTACATCTGCAATAAGATTCCGTTTGGTCACGATCCAATCACCAGGGGACTGTCAAGGTTTTTCAGAAGTGAGAGTACGGAGAGAGCAGCAAGATAACTGGTTGCCGGGTTCTCCGGGCTTGGATGATTGACAACGCGGATATTTGCCTCACCAAACTCACCCGTAACATAAATATCATGGATATTTTGATCAACCGCAGGATCTGCCCAGAGTTCCACATCCACATCATGCTCAGCAGCCAGCGCAAGTGCAACAGACACATTGATGTTTTTTGGAAACTGTTTGATACACTCATTTGCCTTGCCGCGAAATGCAAGGGTTCGGGTGGTGACCTGCATCCCAAGACTCTCAGGGCTTTTGGTGGTTTTAAGCAGGATTGAATCGATCCTGCTTATCTGCCCGACTTTCAGATTATCAAGGCCCATGATTGCCCCACTGGGAATATGGATCTTCTTTTTGTATTCCCGTGCCTTATTAATGAGAGCTTTTCTGAAGTAGGAATCTGACAGGGCACCAACAGAAAGGATGAGGATGTTTTTCCCGTTTTCAAGGACCTTCAGGGCATATTCCCTGACCGCAAGGACCGATGCAGCCTCCACGCAGATATCAAAATCCTGTGAGATGAACTCCTGAAAATCTGCATATGGAGGAGCCCCACAGATGCGGGCCAGTTCCTCTGCATGGTCCGGGAGGCGGTCATAGAGTGCCTCAACCGTAAATCCATCCTGGTGGGTTGCAATAATCCTGCCTACATTACCGCACCCGAGGAGCCCGATTCTGACCATTGCCTACATATATGCAGAATATGTTTTAAGGCGTTTGGTTCCTGAATGGTGAGAGCAACTGATCATGAGTACACCCGTATATCCCTTCAAAAATGGATATAAAATCAGATTTGAACCTGATGGTGCATGGGAACAGGCATTATCCGGACAGCGGGTATGCATCCGGACCTTTGGGTGTGCATATAATACCGGGGACTCAGATCTTCTGGCATCGGTTCTAAAAAACCAGGGAGCAATCATGGTATCAGATCCATCGATGGCTGATGCGGTCATTCTCAACACCTGCATCGTCATTGATTCAACCGAGCGGAAGATGTGTAAGGAGATCGCCGCATACCCTGGCCGGGAGGTCTATGTAACCGGATGCCTTCCGCTGGGAAGACCAGCCCTCCTTGAGAACCTGGCTCATATCAAGGTGATACATCCTGACTCTGTTCACCGGGCAGCGGCGGGTATTCCCTACTCGCATGAAGGGGCGGTTTCAGTCGTGCAGATCGGACCTGGATGTGTGGGATTCTGCCGGTATTGTATCACCCGGTGTGCCAGGGGCACCATTCGCAGTATTCCCCCGGGAGTGATTTATAAACGGATTGTCGGGGATGCACGGGGGGGAGCAGTGGAGATCCGCCTGGCAGGACAGGACCTCTCCGCATACGGCCGTGATACAGGAGATAAAACCCTTGCTACCCTCCTTGAAGGGGTTCCTCCGCTCACTGAACCTGCACGGATACGGCTTGGAATGATGAACCCTGCAACGCTCCTTCCCATCGCACAAAAAGTCGCTCATGCAATGAAACATGGTCCATTCTTCTCTTTTCTTCACCTGCCGGTTCAGTCCGGGTCTGACCATGTGCTGGATTTGATGGGACGCGGGTATCGGGTGGCCGACATTCTGAAAATTCTTGAGATATTCAGGTCTGATATGCCCGAAATACGCATCGCGACTGATATCATCACCGGCTACCCGGGTGAGACGAGTGAGGATCACCTGCAGACCCGGGAGCTTATACGCCAAATCTCACCCGCAATGGTGAATGTAACCAGGTATTCATGGCGGCCTGGAACAGGGATGACACGTGCGAATGAGCTTCCTGACCGGATCAGAAAGGACAGGTCACGTGAGATTATCCGGGAAGCATATGCAATGCTCCACGAGAAAAATGAGCAGAAGATTGGGACTGTGATGACAGGGGTGGTGACGGAGCGGATACGGCCTGGCTCCGTGATGGCGCGGTCCCGATCCTATGAGGGGATTGTGATACAGGAGAACATTCTACCAGGGATTTCCTGCACCGTGCTGATT
>NZ_DAONKG010000069.1:0-10717 GCF_035406105.1 Methanospirillum sp. | reverse complement strand
TATGACCGGGAAGGTTGAACCATCCGGCCGTTGTGCCACATACTCATGGGGTCGTGAGGGGGCACCCCCGATAACAGACCTGATAGTGTCTAACGCCCGTGCCCGATCTGCAGGTACAATAAAATCCAACACATTTTTATTATCAACCGAAGTGTCAGGCTCATATCCAAAAAGGGTGTATGCCTGGTGATTGACGTAGGTGATCGTCCCGTCTATGGAACACTCAAAAACTCCCTCAGGAAGCAGATCGGCTAGATCTTTGTACCGCTTTTCACTCTCCTTCAGCATCTCCTGGGACTTGCGTAGCTCTTCCAGCCGGAACCTGAGCTCTTCTCCTGATGCAATCAGCTCCTCATATGCTGCACTCAGATCGATATTCCGCTGCTCAAGCTCGTTTTCAGCCTGTATTCGTTCGGTAATGTCGCGGATTATCGCCTGGTAATGATCTTTCCCACCGATTTCAAGTCTGCTGACACTCATCTCTGCATCAAAGAATGACTCGTCAAATCTACGAAACTTCCAGGTAACAAAGGCACCATCCTTCTGCTCCGTTGTCCCGAGCAATATACGGAGCTTATCTATTGTTCTGGTCCCTTCAGGCTGCATATCAGGTGCAAGCGCGGTAAAGTCATATCCTATCAGCCGGTGCTTGTCAGTATAAAATAAGGATGCAGCCTGGTTGTTACAATCAACAATGGTAACATTGGAGAGCAGAATGATACCATCAAATGCCGTCTCAAACAGGCGTCTGAACTTCTCTTCATTCTCCATCAGCGCCTTTTGTGCGGATTGTGCCTGCACAGCCTGACGGATTTTATGGGCGAGTTCAGCAAAAAGTGACACTGGATCGCCACCTTTCTGCAGGTAAAATGTCGCGCCTTCATTGATCGCCTCAATGACGACCTCTTCCCTGCCCTTTCCGGTAAAAAGAATAAAAGGAATGTTTTGTCCTTTCCTCCGATACTCCCGTAAGAGATCCATACCAGACATCCCGGGCATATGATAATCGGATACAACAATATCAAACGATCCTGACATTATCATATCAAGTGCAAAAAACCCGGACCTGACCGTGGTGACGGAAAAACCTTCCATTCTCTCCAGGTATAACTTGAAAAACCCGCAGAAGGATTCGTCATCATCAACATACAGGACTCTGATCATCGATGGTGTGTCTACCTGATACAACTGTAGGACACCGGTTTATATGAAGGTGCGGACACATTTCATCTGCACCCGATGATGATGAATTTCATAATCTCAGAGAGAAATGGTACCACCATGAAATGTGGATGTGTACTGATCATTCTCGTGGCAATGGTCGTCCTCTGGCCGGTTTCGGCATCACAGGCAGATGATCTGGCTGCACAGGGGAACCTGCTCTATGATCAGGACCAGTATAATGAAGCTCTTGTCATCCTTGATCAGGCCCTTGCCCTGGACCCTGACCATCTTGAAGCATTAAACGGAAAAGGAAAGACCTTAAAGAGCCTGGGTAGGTATGAAGAGGCAATTATTCAATATGACAAGGCAATAGCGGTTGATCCTACCTATAAAAAAGCTTGGAATAACAAAGGGATCGCCCTGACATACCTGGGCAGGTATGAAGAGGCACTGAACATGTTTGATGAATCGCTACGTCTTGATCCGGAGTACGGAAAGGCATACAGCAATCGGGCATGGTGTCTGAACCTGGCCGGACGGTACGAGGAAGCATTGGCTTCTGCGGATAACGCAACAATATTTGAACCTGATTATGCACGGGGATGGAGTAACCGGGGTGATGCTCTCCTCGCTCTTGGTCGGTATGATGAAGCAGTCATGTCATATGATACTGCGCTTATTCTTGACCCGGAACTAAAAGATGCCAGGGAAGGAAAAGAAAACGCAATCCTTCAGATGGAATAACCGGCAATTTCATATAATCCTTTTTTTTTAGTTTTTTCCACAGGTATAGAAAAACCATCAGATAAAACGCAAATCAGATAGCCTGATGAGAGAAAACATATTCTCATGAGAATTCAGGCATTCTTTTCGGTACTCTGTATTCTTTTTCTGTTCGGTACGCTCGTATCCGGCGGGAACCAGTCTGCACAAACCAATAATACGACTGTGAACCAGACCGAAAGTACCCTCGCTCCTGTCATTTCTCCACAGGAAAACTTAATGAATTATGCATTTGAGGCCAGGGCATTTGCACTTGAGAAAGGAAAAGAAACGGCATTGGCAGAATTTTCAAATCCTGCCGGGCAATTTGCACGTGATGGGAAGATCATTCGTGCATATGATACGGACGGGGTGCTTTTGGCAGACTGCACACGGCCTGGCGATATAGGTTCCAGGTTTATAACAGATGACCATGATGCAGGACAGATAAGACAGATGCGGGATCTGGCAAACACCGGTGGAGGCCTCTATGTTGACGCTGCAACAGGTAATTACTGGTTTGTAGCAGATATTGATGGCAGCTGGTGGATTTGTGCAGCCCTTGCCTGAAAAGCAGGTCAAATATTCTAAAACTCATACAGGACCTTTATGATTCTCATCAGAAAGCGAAGTATCGGGCAGGCTCATGAAGAGGTAATCAGGGAGATTTCCAGACGATGTGAAGGTCATGTCAGGGTGACGGAAGATGGTGAATATACCTGGGATCCTGAAGAGCCAATCTGTATTCATGTAGAAGAGCCATTTTCAGAACCGATGCGATCAGGAGCATCCCTTTTTGGAGAGAAGTTTTCTGAGCAGTATCAGGCATCCCTGTACACCATCACACCGCGCCGTGATGACGGGACAGATGCTGTATATACCTATGGAAACCGGCTTCGCGATTATCCCCGGCCAGAGGTCGCTATCATCAGGAAATCCCGGGGAATGCTCCATAATGTCTTCGATACCATGTTTAAAAAACTTGGATATGTTCCTGCAGATGCATGCGGTGAGCTTGTCTGGAAAGGTGATGGGCGGTATGGTGGAATTGATCAGATACAGGAGAGTATCATAAACCGGCTGATTGCAAATCCTATAAGCCGTCGTGCTATTGCGATAACCTGGTTCCCGGTTCAGGATATCACCGCTGATGAACCCCCATGCCTGCAACTCGTGCAGTGCATCATTGATAAAACCAATCATCTCAACCTTGTTTGTGTCTTCAGAAGCAATGACATGTTATCTGCATGGGGGCAGAATGCATATGGCCTTGCCCATCTTCAGAAATACATCTGTGACCAGATAAACCTGAAACGAACGAGCAATGGACAGAATATTGAACAGGGATGGCTTGAAACGATCAGTATATCAGCACATATGTACTTTCACCGGGACCAGCTTGAACTGAACCTGTTTTTAGAAAAAATAAAAACCGGGGAGTTATTCCAGTCATTTCAACGCAGGTAAGCCGTGCTGCCTTCGGCTTATGTCCTGATTTTTTTGAAAGAAAGAGAAATCCTTTATAGTGCCAGTATGATATGAAAGCGTGAGGTGCATATCTGGGGGTGCAGATACCGATCTCATTCCTTCTGAATTCAGGTTGCACCAAAATATCATACACTCTTCACAGAAGGAGGTATCCGGACTTTGGGGATACCTCACTGCCTGCACACTGGTTTCGGACACCCATTCATGAGCGTACTATATTTATAGGATAACAAATCGAGAGATATCCTATGCAACTTGCCGAGTTCCGGGTTCAGAACTATAAAATTATTGAGGACACGGGATGGGTTCCGGTTCAGAACCTCACCGCTTTTGTTGGAAAGAACGAATCAGGGAAATCTGCGATATTTCGGGCACTCTCAAAATTAAACCCATCAGACGGAGAAGGGTATGACGGCCTGAAAGAGTTTCCAAGGCAGCGGTATGCAGCTGAGATAACCCGTACTGACTGGCCGGTCGCGTCGGGCAGGTTTCATCTCACCCCTGATGAACAACGCGACATTTCTGCGATATCTGAACTCTGCAGTGAAGTCAGATCGGTTGAGGTGACCAGACATTATACCGGCTCATACAGTATCACCTATCATCCGGATGTCGGTGTAGATCATGTCACACCACCTGACCTGATCTACGCAATTGAAAGTGCCATTGAGCATATCAGAAATCTTATCGCCCCCGAAGGGAAAGGAGAGGAACTGGGACGGATTAAAGAGGGGCTTTTGGCTTTTCTTGAAGAACAAAAGAGTGGGATACCGGTTGACGGACACGTTCACAAACGGCAGATTGCAGATCTCATTAATGCAATCAAAAGCAGGGCAAATGAACCATGGCAGCATGACATCCTTGATCCGGTCACTGAACCAATGTACCGGCTTGTCAGACAGATGGAGACCTATGAGGGACTTATGGCTGCAAACCGGTACATTATTGAGCATCTGCCAAAGTTTGTCTACTTTGATCAGTACAATGTCATCGAGAGCGCCATTCACATCCCGACATTTATTGCAACCCTGAAATCCCATCCTGATACCCCGGGTCTTCGTGCCACCCACTGCCTGTTTCGACACGTAAACCTGGATCTTGACCAGCTTGACCGGCTTGGCTCTCACAAAAACGCTGTTGATGATAATCCGATCATCAGAAGACAGGTCGATGAACGATCCATTCTCCTGTCAACTGCGTCAAACCTGATGACAAAGAAGTTCGAGGACTGGTGGGGACAACGAAAGATCCGGTTCAGATATGATATTGATGGCGATTATTTCAGGGTCTGGGTTTCTGACGACCTGGATCCATCAGAGATAGAACTGGAACAGAGAAGTGCAGGTCTGCAGTATTTCTTCTCCTTTTATCTTGTATTTCTTGTCGAGTCAGGAGATGCCTACCAGGACAGCATTCTCCTGCTCGACGAGCCGGGTCTTCAGCTGCACCCGACCGCTCAGCAGCAGGCAACCCGGTTCTTTGAGCGGATCTCCCACCAGAACCAGATATTCTATTCCACCCATTCTCCATTCATGATTGACCTTGACCACCTTGACCGGGTCAGGACGGTGTATGAAGGAGAGGATGGAACCACAAAGGTATCGACATCCGAATGGCCGGCGGATCGTGACTCGCTCTTCCCCCTTGAGGCAGCCCTTGCAACTAGAATTGCAGAAAAGATCCTTTCTGGCGGAAAACAACTCGTTGTTGAAGATATTCAGGATTTATGGCTGCTTCAGGCCATGAACTATGCTCTTCGGAGCAGAGGAAAGACAGGGCTTTCCCCGGAGATAAAAATAACACCCGCCGGCGGAGCAGCAAATCTCTTTCCCCTTGCCCTTATGATGACAGCACACAAAAAACCGGTAGCAGTTCTGATTTCCGGCAGCAACATTCCATCAGCAGTGATTGACAAACTTCCCTCCCTGCATATTCGGGAAGGAAACGGGCTGTTGCTGTACAGCTCCTTTGTAAACCGCCAGGGGGCGGGTATTGAAGATCTCTTCTCACCAGAGCTGTACCACCGGTGTGTCAAGGATATCTATCCGGATCTTCCTCTGGGTCAGGTATCGGAAAAGAGCCCTGCAGAACGGAATGAGGAACGGGGGATCGCCATGCAGATCGCTGACCTGGTCGAAAGAAGACAGGGAGAACATTTTGAACGGTGGCGGGTTGCAGAACTGCTCTCTGACCGGATTTGCGAATCCCCCCAGAACCTGGATGATGAGACAATAGAACGGTTTTCAAGGCTCTTTCATGAGATAAACCGGCTGGTATGAGAAACCAGAATAAAGGTTTTATAGATCTGGTACCTCTTCCTTTTTTGCCTTGATAAGGTTCTGTAAAACAGCCTTTCCAACCTCCTCCGTTGTTGCAGTCCCTCCAAGATCCGGAGTTTTTACCCCATCTGCGATGGTCTTTTGAATTGCCCGCTCTATCTCAAGGGCATACGGTTTTTCACCCACATACTTCATGAGCAGGGATACGCACCTGATGGCTGCAATCGGATTTGCAATGCCCTTTCCGGCAATATCCGGGGCACTGCCATGAACCGGTTCAAAGAGTGCCTGATGTCGTCCGATATTCGCGCTGGGAAGCATACCAAGACCACCCTCGAGAAACGCGGCTGCATCAGAGAGGATATCCCCGAAGATATTTGTTGTTACAATAACATCATACCGGCCAGGGTGCTGCAGGACATCAAGTACAAGTGCGTCTATATACTTTTTATCAATGGATATGCCGGCCTTCTCAGCCTCTTCCATGCATATTTCAAGGAAATAAACATCTGATTTGAGGACATTGGCTTTGTTCCCAATCGTCAGATGCCTTCTTCTCCGCTTGGCACAGGCGCTGGCAAACTTTGCAATCCGCCTTGTCCCTGCTTCACTGACCACGCGGAGGGTACAGGCACGATCCTTCTCCTGCCATTCTATTCCCGAGTACAGACCTTCGGTATTCTCACGCACAATCAAAATGTCAAATCCATCACCAAATACCGGCCGAAGATTTGCATACAGGTCAAGCTCCTTTCGTATCCGCAGCACGACACTGTGGTATTTCGGATCAGGTGGTGTTGTTATGGCACCAAATAATATCAGGTCCGCATTTTTAAGAGTCTCAAGTGTTTTTTGGGACAATGCATCCCCGGTCCGTTTCCAGCACTCATATCCAAGATACACCGGCATATACTCCCAGTCAGGATGATAATACCGAAGCACCTCTAACGCAGAAGGAATTACCTCAGGACCGATACCATCACCAGGAGCCACAACCACCCGCTTCATCTGTTCCTCCATTCCTGAACACATGCATACAGGGCATCGGTGATCTGCTTGGGTGATGCACCCCAGTGAACCACCACACCCTTCTTCCCATTCAACATCTGTACGCCGCTCCGTTCTGCACGGCAGCATCGTGCAATAAACGGCTCTTCACTCACGGCATTTGCAGGACAAATATCAATCAGGGGGAAATCATGCCCATAGCAGTCCCGTAAAACCTGCCGGGCCGTCATGCACCCGGCAACCTGTTCGTCACCCAAAAGCCGGTCTGAATCAATCGTCCGTGAAAACCCCCCCGCCTTGCAGGGATATGCATCGGCCTTCGTCTCCCTGATATCCTTAATGTGATAACAGAACCTGATCTCCAGTTCACCAAATATCCCGGCTTTTTCAAGAACCTCAAGGGTTCCGGCAAGATGGGGGCGGGGAGGTGTCACATCATAGACATGAACCGTAAGCAGGGACGCCGGGTCCGGATCACAGATAAAGATCATGTGCTCATCAATCCCGGTAAAAATGGTGCACCGTTTCTGTGTTTCCAGTGCTTTCTGAATCAGGTCCCCGCGGTTATGCAAAACAACCGGTTCAGGATAACGGTATACCTCATCAGGACCTGCGATATGGGTCACGGATTTGATATCCCGCATCAGACCTGGTCCTTCTGCCGGTTCTACCGCCAGGATCTCATACCCCCCGGGAACCTCATGGATGAGATATTCTGAGAGGAAATAAACCCGGTCACCAACCGGTTTGTTCCCTGCATACCCGACACATTTACAGTGGGGAGGAAAGATCATCTCAGAAGTCTCCGTTTCCAGTACTCAATCATGCCGCCACTTTCAAGAATCTCCTGCATCCTGGGAGAGAGCGGGCGAAAGATATGCCGTTTCCCATCTACCTCAACCCACCCCCCGATACAGTCAAAGGATATGATCATGCCATCCGTGCATCCGGTTATGTCGCACTCCAGTGCAGGAAGACCAACGTTGATACAGTTGCGGAAGAATATCCGGGCAAATGACGGGGCTATAACCGCACGAACACCTGCTACCTGAAGAGCACGGGCAGCCTGTTCCCGTGACGAGCCACATCCCATATTCTTCCCGGCGACGAGTACCGCACCAGGAAGGCGGCCGGCCAGGCCGGGATCCAGATCCTCAAAGATATGCTCTGCCCAGATCTTCCAGTCTTTTGTCCGGAGATACCGCCCGGCTATGATAAGATCGGTGTCAATATCATCACCAATACAGACTGCCGGGCCTGACCCCTTTAATGCAGTCATATGACCTCCCTGGGATCTGTAATCTCACCATGCAGGGCACTTGCTGCTGCAGTTGCAGGTGAGCAGAGATAGTACGACGCTCCAACCCCCATCCGGTTCTTAAAATTTCGGTTTGCTGTTGAAAGAGCCACTTCACCCTCACCCAGCACACCCATATGGGCACCAAGACACGGACCGCATCCGGGCGGACCGATAGTGCATCCCGCCTGCACCAGATCAGCAGCAACCCCCGAGGTGATCGCCTGCAGATAGTCACGTTCTGATGCCGGAACAACAATAGTCCTGACCTGAACACGGTGACCTTTCAGTATCCGGGCAGCACGTGCAAGATCCTCAAACCTCCCGTTTGTGCACGTCCCGATAAAGACCTGATCAAGATGGGTTCCGGCAAGATCTGACACCGGCCGAATGGTATCTACCCGATGCGGAACCGCACAGACCGGTTCAAGATCAGTGAGGTCGATATCGTACTCCTGTACATAGGTTGGATTGTCAGGTTCCTGAACCGTGCAGGGAACTGAAAATTCTGCCAGATATCGCTCTGTTTCTTTGTCTGCATAAAAGAGTCCGGTCTTGGCCCCCGCCTCAACAGCCATATTGCATAAGGTCAGCCGTCCTTCCATGGGAACAGATGCGGCAGATTCACCGGTAAACTCAAGGGCCGCATACGTTGCCCCGTCCATCCCGAGTCCGGCCACATAGGAGAGTGCAGCATCCTTCCACTCAACACCGGTATTCAGCGTTCCTGACAGGTGAATGCCGATAGAATCCGGAACCCGAAGCCAGGTCTCACCTGAGACCCATATCCCGGCCATGTCACTTGCCCCAACACCGGTTGCAAATGCTCCAAGTGCCCCCAGCGTACATGAATGAGAGTCTGCACCAATGACAACCTCTCCGGGTTGTACCTGCCCTTCAGCCATGACCTGATGGCAGATACCAGAGCCGATATCCCAAAACCTGACCTGATATATCCGGGCAAGTGTCCGAAGCTCAGCCTGAAGCTCAGCGGTTTGTGAATTGTTTGCCGGGGCGATATGATCATAAATGATATAAATTGCGTCCGGTTTTCTGATGCCCGGGGCTCCCATAGCATCATAAATAATCTTCGCCTGAATACCGGTTCCATCATGACAGAATGCCTTATCAACAATCCGGTCAATATACGTGCCTGCCTGGGCACCCAGAATCTTCTCTGACAGTGTCACCATGAATTACATCCTCCCCGGTGACATGGGAGATGATCTCCGCAAGCACCTGCTGATTGATACTGCATTTATCCTCACTTCGATCTTTTATCATCTCAAGAACCTGCATGACCTGCTCATCGGTGATATGATACCCGAATGTTGTCAGGATGTGCATAAGGGCCCGTTTTCCGGTATGTTTCCCTAAAATAAACCTGCGTTCAAGTCCAAGGAGTTCTGGTGGAATGAACTCATAGGTACTGGGATTTTCAAGGATGGCAGCGATATGAATCCCACTCTCATGGGCAAACGCATTTGCACCGACAACCGGTTTTGTAGCAGGCATATAAATCCCGGTATACTGTTGAACCCGTTCTGAAAGTGCCGGAATCTGTGTGAGATCATACCGTGTTACCCCGCCTTTGAGCACGAGGGAGACCAGTACCTCCTCAAGTCGTGCATTCCCGGCCCGCTCTCCTAAACCATTCACCGTGGTATGAAGCTGAAAAACTCCGAGTTCAGCGGCTATAAGGGTATTTGCTGTTGCACAGCCAAGATCATTGTGGGCATGAATTGCAATCGGGATCGGGGTCCGGGGGACCAGATCCTTCATGATCCTTGCAAGCTCAAGTGGTGTCAGACACCCGGTGGTATCCGCGTATGTGACATACGTTGCCTTATGGTCTGCTGCCTGCCGGTATATATCAACAAGAATGTCCGGATCGGTTCTTGAAGCATCTTCAGCACCAAACCGGACGATAAGACCATGATCCACGGCATAATCAAGTTGTTCAAGGGCATTGGCGACAACGACCTCGCGGGGTTTTTTATGCTTGTACTTCAGGTGAAGATCTGACGGAGCGATAAAGAGCCCTATCATGTCGACTTCTGCATCAAGGGCAGCATCAACATCCTCCCTGCACGCCCGCGAGAGACCACAGATCTTTGCCGAGAGACCAAGCCGGGAGATATCCCGAATCATCTCCTTTTCATGAACAGATACGATGGGAAACCCGGCTTCAATCACCTCAATACCGATCGCATCAAGCCGGGTTGCGATATCCTTCTTCTCTTCGGGTGTGAACGAAACACCAGGTGTCTGTTCCCCGTCCCGAAGAGTTACATCACAAATTTCAATGTGCCATGGTTTCATGTCTATCGTTCCTCCGGACATACTCCCTGAATGACAAGCACCCGCAAAGTGGTATCAGGGACCATAAGTCCTGAAATTTTCTCATGTTCACTGGCATTACATACAATCGGATTGGCAAATCCCAGATATGCACAGATATCAGGGACCGGCTGACGGCCTGTCGTTCCCATGCACCAGTTCTGTAAGACAATACACAGAAGTGGTCTACCTTTTGCATGGAGGTCTATGAGAGCCTGTATCCCGGAATGAAGCAGAGCATAATCACCGGTCAGGGCAACCCGTGTTGAACGGGCAGCAACCGCAACCGATGATCCCATCCCATAATTGGCAATTCCACAGGTGTACGGCGGGATCATGGAGAGGAGACTGCAGCCGGTATCGCTGATAACCCGTATCC
>NZ_DAONKG010000068.1:0-11185 GCF_035406105.1 Methanospirillum sp. | reverse complement strand
AGGATCATCGGTGGCTGGTCATCAGGCTGGCCGGTCATTGAGCCGGTTCCCTTTGCCCAGACATAGTACTCAGCATTCGGGACACCAGTGATGGTGACGGAGAACGGGTTGCCACGGACTACAGTGTCCTTGTTGGCTTCGATCTTCACCTGGTCGGTGGCGATCTGAACACTCTTTACTGCAGAGATGGTCTTTCCGGTGTAGTCTGAACCGTCAGGGGCCTTGTACTGGTCCTTCATCTTGTTGGCGTTACACTCTGCCCAGACCGTGTAGGTACCTGCCTTGTACATGCGGTTGCCATACTTGTCCTCGGCTGCAGTGTTCCATCCGTCGTTGGTTGCCGGCTCAGTGTGCTTGTTGTCCGGGGATACCCAGTACCAGAGCTGCTGGTTGACAGCAAGCGCGGTCAGCGGGATTTCCTTGCCGTTGTTTCCAACAAGGTTGGTGTAGACACCACCATCTGCACTCTTTACTTTGATCTTGAAAGGTGCATCTGCAGGCTGGTACCCTGGACGGGTGATGATGCTCTGCATGTTGGTCTCAATGACAAAGTTACCGTAGTTGCCTACTGGAATTGCCTTGCCGGTCACATCTTCATTTACGGATCCGTCCCAGATCTTGAGATTGAGGGATGGTTCCTTGATGTTGAATGCGAGCGGGCCTTTTACGCTGCCGTTCCACTGATACCAGTTGCCGGTCTTTCCGACGAAGATATCAGGAGAAACATAGAATGACTGTGCGTTGGTAACCTGCTGGATATCTGCAGGCTGCTCAGTCTCAGTGTTGGTACCTGGCTGCCACCATGCAATCTGGCTGGCACCGCCGGTAGCTGCAGAGACATCAAGTCCCTTCTCACCAAGGAATATCTCTCCTCCGGCCGGGATCTTGTTGATTGCTGCAGTGGCGGGGAATGCCATGATTGCAAGTGCAACAAGCACCATCATGACAACTGCAAATCGTGCGTTCATTACATGTCCTCCGAATGAATACAACCCATATCCCACACACCAGGCTATCTATCCTGATGAATGACGATATGGAATACTCCGAGAGTAACTCCGAAGTATCATTACTTAGTTGTCCGGTATATTTTATATTCTTGTGATCCGTTTTGTCCAAGATTCACAAAGGAGAGATCCACCTTCAGAACCAATCTCTAAAAATAATTGAATATTCTTTAAAATGACGAACGAAATAATCTGATTCAGGTTGGCAGAGAAAGTATTTAATATATTGTTAAAATATCTTAAACCTATAATTGATTCTTTTCTTCCCATTTAGCGCCGGAAAGAAATTAACAATCGATATAAGGATTCATGATGTAGAACCCTGCCCGCATAGGATCGAAAACAGATAGTCATACTTTTATCAAAGCATAAGGGTGATTGAGTGGGGAATTAATTCATCCCATTACGAATAACCCTTATTACCTAACCAAATATCATGATCTGATCCCGAATTGCACTCATAGACTTTTTATCGTTATTATACTCATTCAATGACAGAGACTAATAAGCAGTCCTGATATGAGTGCAGGCATTGAGGATCTCATGAAGGGAAAAAAGGTTACTCATATCTGCATAATATTTAAGATGGGACTGTTTTGTAACTTCCGATAAAAACCTGAAATCCTATCGTGTTCCAAAAAAATAAGAAAATCGTGGTTTAATAAGCCAATTACCCTATATCTACCTGAATTCGGCGATGAGGTTCTGAATAAGTGATAGCCTGTTTTAATACAGAAAAAATTTCTGAAGGATGTGTACGGAGTGTAAGTGGAACATCTGGAACACGTGGAACACTTTGACTTGCGATCAGGGTAGACTATTTTTTATCCGGAGTTTTCATTTGCCTGAATAAAATCTTCACGGGCTATCCCTGCCTGAGTACAAATCATCCGAAGAGTTGATATTTTTATTTTATTGTGGCAGGGCATGGTGAGAGGTATTTTTGTACCGTCTGGATTCTGGCGCTCCCATGAAATGTGATTTCAAGACCTTATTACATGGAAGCCCATTGATTCAAAGGATTTTATCACTCTGAGTAATGATGCATCGTGAGGGAATTTCATTCAGATAACAACCTCAGCGAGATCGGCCCCGATGAGATCATAATCTTGGAATGCATTATTCCCGAAGGTTTCAAGATGAAACCGTATTACAGAAGTGACATCATCTCATGCTTCTTGGTAGGTGTCTCCCTCTCCTATGACAACTCCATTCATTCCCACCGGATAGGCGATATATCCATCAGGATGATGTTCAACAATAATTTTTATTTGATTCAGATGAGATAGGCATCCGGGGTTATCTGTCCGGATGAAAGGGCTTTAGGAAGTGATTCTTCTCCGCTGGTGTATTTGATGAATGAAAAGAGTCAAAAAAGATGAAGGGGTTCATGAAAAAAATCCTACCATTGCCTAAGAATTTTTCTTGAGACTCTAGGCCACCACGGCCTGAAGCCTCAGCCGAGATTTGAACTCGGGACCTGCTGATTACAAGTCAGCCGCTCTGCCAGCTAAGCCACTGAGGCGCGGGAACAACTTATACTTCTCAACACTTAAAGATAATGTTTGATCGGTTTCTTTTTCCGGCTTCGGTACAGAACAATCTGGAATGGTACAGCTGACTGTGGATATCGGAGGCAGACCAGGGGTTGACTGCCGGGGGTTCTGTACATACTGTTATTTTAAACACGCACAGGATCTCCCTGCATTTGGATGCAAATATTGCCTTCCATTCACGAAAGGCTGTGACTATTGTCTGCGTAGTGTGCAGGAGAAATACTCAGGGTTTATTCCATTACGGGATGTAGCAGAGAAAATACTAGGGGACCTTCAGATGCTCACCGGTGACCTGACCAGGATTACCATTTCAGGTGGCGGAGATCCGAGTTGTTATCCTGATTTTACCGATCTGATTGAACTGTTATCATCCCTTGAAGCACCGCTCCATATCGGGTATACCAGCGGGAAAGGGTTTGATAACCCGGATATTGCAGACTTTTTAATTGAAAACGGCCTTCAGGAGATCTCATTTACTGTATTTGCCCATGACCCTGAGCTCCGCCGGTTATTTATGAAGGATCCAACCCCCGAAATATCACTGGAGATTCTGAAAAGACTGGCGCAGAACATTGAGGTATATGCCGCGCTGGTAATCCTGCCAGGAGTAAATGACGGACCGGTTCTTGTTGATACCATCAGGTGGCTTGAAAGCATCGGGGTGAAGGGTGCCATTCTTATGCGCTTTGCAAACACCTATGAACAGGGCCTCATTTTAGAGAATGCGCCGGTGATCCCGGGTCAGAGAATCCATACCACTGATGAATTTTCTGAGTTGGTCCGGCAGATGAGATCGATAACCCGCATGCGGATATCCGGCACACCCCTGTTTGATCCTGATCTCGGCTCTCCCTTCATCCTTGCTCATGAACCGGATCATCTCCGGCTCCTTCCAATGATAACCGGACATGCAGGGGTCATCACGGGGACTATTGCGGGTCCGTTTCTGAACAAAGTTCTTTCAGCCCGCGGTGGAGAAAATCTCGTAATCACGGTGGAGAAAGAGATCGCGGATCTCATCACCATCGAAGATATAAAAAATCTGGACCTGAGCGCCCTGCCGGAGACCATCATTATCCCTGGAAGATCCTTCATTCATCTGTCTGAGGCTGAACAGGTATTATCAGCAGACGGAAGACAACGGATGGTTATTCGCGGTCCGGATATGCTCACCGCTGATGGAGAGACGTCAATGGGCATGACCAGGGATGAAGTGCTTGCTCTGGAACTGGAAGGATTTCGTACCCTCATTACCCTCATAAACCAGTGGGGCCGGTAACGGGTACCCTTATCTTCTCCCACGGTTTACAATATACCGCACTTTTCATAGTGCTGGCAGACGCAAGTCCGACGTGATCAATAAATCACTGCCCGAAACGGGCTTTGGGATTGCAGAGAGTTGGCAGGTTCGTTGTATCTGACTCTTTTCTCTCTCAGGATTTTGCTCTGTTTACAGGAGGATTTAGAAATGGCACGAATGCATGCCCGTAGAAGAGGTATTTCACGTTCAGTCAGACCATACCGGACCCAGGCTCCGGAGTGGTCCAACACGGACAAGGAAGCCATTATCAAGCAAATAATAGACCTGCGAAGACAGGGGAGTTCAACCGCCGAGATAGGGCTGGTGATGAGAGACAAGTATGGTGTTCCCAGTGTCAGGCTCGCAACAGGAAAGAAGATAACCCAGATTTTGCGTGAAAATGACCTCGCATCAGAGATCCCGGAGGACCTCAGGAATCTCATTCAGAAAGCCCTTGGAATGCGTAAGCACCTTGCTGAAAACAAGCGTGATATCCACAATAAGCGCCAGCTTATGCTGACTGAATCCAAGGTCCGCAGACTGGTCAAATACTACATAAACAGCAAAAAACTTCCAAAAGACTGGATTTACAAACCGGAAACCGCAGAAATTCTCCTGTCCAGATAATCCTACGGTTGATATGTCCATTGAAACTGCTGCAAAGGACCTTGCATATGAATTATCCAGACAGAGCTCTGTGGACATCCTCTGTCATCATGATGCAGACGGCATAGCAGCAGGATCCATCATGGCGATGGCCCTGTACCGGGCAGGCATTCCCTTCAGACTGAGGATTACTCACCGGCTATCTGAAGATAACCTCCCCAAGACCCGCCCGCTCCTTCTCTGTGATCTTGGAGCAGGAATTGCCGGTTTACCAGAGGATACGATGGTAATTGATCATCATCTTCCCCTCTTTGAAGGTTCCCACCATGTAAATCCGAGGCTTGACGGAATTGACGGGGACAAAGAACTCTGTGCAGCCGGGACGGCATATCTTGTGGCAAATGAACTGGGAGACAACCGGGATCTGGCTGGCCTTCCCCTCCTGGGGATCATTGGTGACGAGCAGACCCTGACTGGCAGGAATCAGGAGATCTATCTTGATGCCCTGGCAAATGGGATCATCAGTAAAAAAAGAGGGATTACTCTTCCGGGAAGAACACCGGCCGAGCAGATTGAGCTTGCCGCTGAACCATTTCTTCAGGGAATATCAGGATCACAAGAGGAATCTCTTCGTATTATTCATGCATCAACTACCGGTGATACATTACAAATCGATATCCTCTGTTCACTCCTCGTTCTTCATGCCGCTGAGATATGCAGGCCTGAGGCAATGGATTCCCTCTGGGGAGATATCTGGGTCCTGGAGCGTGAAGTGATAGAAAACGCACACAATATGGCATTTGTCGTGGATTCATGTGGGAAAGCCGGACATGGTAGTATTGCAGTTTCATTGTGCCTTCGTTCATCCGGACTGATCGAAAAAGCATATGAAATAGCACGCGCCCATCGTCTTTCGCTCATACAGGAGATGAACCGGGTTCTTACCAAACCACCGGATAAACATATGGGCCCGATCATGTGCAGTGATATGCACCTTGTCAGTGACCTTGCCGATATTGTGTTCAAAAATATTCCCTACCGCTCACCGGTCATTGTCGCAGTTCAAAAAAATGACGGTACCTGTTCATGTTCAGTCAGGACTGACGGGAATAACGGACGTTTTGCAGGAGAGATAGTGCATCAGCTCGCCTGTGAATATGGAGGATACGGCGGAGGGCATCAGAACCGGGCAGGAGCCACCATCTCCTGTGAAAATCTGAATAAGTTTTCTCAAGGGATCGTGGAGGCTTTTAGTTCATGAATATTTCGGGGATCATCAGGACAACGCATCACCGTGCGCAATGCATTGCAGATGCGGTATCCACAGATAACCTGTCAGAGATGAGAACCTGGGCAGAGGGCAATTCTGTCATCACCAGGATCGCAAGTTCCAAAGTGAGGTCAGTTATCGCATCAATGGACGATTATCTCATGAATCTCACCGTAGCTGAAGATGTTTGTGAAAAATCAATACAAACGGATTCATCAGGAGTAATGAGATGAATGCGGGGTTAAACCACCCGTTTGAATTGTGGTATCAATACAGGAAGTCAGAACAAATGCATCATAATGAAAAAAGGTGTGAATAATGGCAGCGAAGAAACCAACAGGAAGAAGAGTCGACGGATGGAAAGCAAAATCCTGGTATAAGGTCTACAGTCCGGACAATGTCGGGAAGGTATACCTTGGCGACACCATCGCAGATGATCCGGGAAAACTTATCGGACGGGTCATGCAGGCACCGCTCTCAGAACTTGTGAACGATTATACAAAGCAGAACGTGAAGATGAAATTCGCAATCACCAATGTTGCAGGTGATTCAGCATACACATCATTCATCGGTCATGAACTAGCACGTGATTTTATCAGATCACTGGTAAAACGCCGGACCTCACGGATTGACAGTGTGGTAAACTTTGTCAGCAAGGATGGCTGCAAGGTCCGTGCAACGGTCACCTGTTTCACACTTACCCGTGCAGACCAGAGTCAGCAGCATGAGATCAGAAGAATTCTTACCAATGACGTGCTGGCCTTTGGCAAAGAGAACGAACTCGGAGTATTTGTAAACAATATCATCAATGGCGAACTTGCAAAGGAACTCTTTAAGAAAGTAAAAGAACTCCACCCTGTCCGCCGTGTTGAAGTTATCAAAACAAAAGTTGAACTTCCCAAGAGTTCAGCCTGATCTTTTTTTTTGTCCGTTGGTTTTCACGAACCATATCACCGGCATATCATCATCATGAGAATCCGGTGATCAAGGTGATGTAGGTGAAAGACCAATGGTACTGCTCATCCTACTATAGAGGGCTCATTATCTATAATCCAGGTGTTACGTAATGTTGGACATACGATTCGTCCGTACAAATCCGGATGTCATCAGGGAAGATCTCAGGAAAAGAAATGATCTGGAAAAGCTGGCATGGATAGATGATCTGCTCATCCAGGATATCCGCCACCGTGAACTTATCGGCCAGACAAACGAATTGCGCCGACGAAGAAACTCAATCTCATACGATATCAACCGTGCAAAAAAGGCAGGTGAGGATGCATCTGCACTCATTGCAGAGGCGGCAGGTCTCCCCGGTCGGATAAAGGAGAATGAAGCCGAGATGGAGGAGATATCGCAGAAGATTCGGTATTATCTCATGCGTCTGCCCAATATCCTCCACGACAGTGTTCCAATCGGAGCTGACGATACGGGAAACGTCGAACTGAAACGATACGGAACACCAAGAACCTTCTCCTTTGAACTGAAAAATCATGGACAACTTGCCGCAGATAATAACTGGGCCGATTTTGAACGGGCAACGAAAACTTCCGGTGCAGGATTTTATTTCCTGAAGGGTAACCTTGTACTCCTTGATCTGGCGCTTCAACGATTCTCCCTTGATATCTTAATCGAAAAAGGTTATACACCCATCATTCCTCCCTATATGATCAATCGCAAGTCATACGAGGAAGTAACGGATCTTGATGATTTTGAGAAGGTAATGTACAAAATTGAGGGCGATGATGCATACCTGATCGCAACGAGTGAACACCCCATGGCGGCCATGTATCAGGATGAAATATTTGAAGAGAAGGATCTGCCTCTCAGACTTGCCGGCTTATCCCCCTGTTTTCGGCGTGAGATTGGTTCCCACGGGCTTGATACCAAAGGTCTGTTTCGTGTTCACCAGTTCCACAAGGTTGAGCAGTTTGTGTATTGTCATCCGGATGATTCATGGACGATCCATGAAGAACTTCGGGAAAATGCCGAAGAAATTTTTCAGAAACTTGAAATCCCATACCGGGTGGTGAATATCTGCACCGGGGATATCGGAACGGTTGCTGCAAAGAAGTATGATATCGAGGCGTGGATGCCCCGTGAAAACGAGTACCGTGAAGTTGTTTCATGCTCGAACTGCACGACATATCAGGCAGTCCGGTTAAATATCAGGGTCAGGGACAAAGAAGACTTTGAGTCAAAACAGTATGTGCACACCCTTAATTCCACCGCAATAGCAACATCACGGGCCATGCGGGCAATTCTTGAGAATTATCAGCAGGAAGACGGATCTGTTGAGATTCCCAAAGTATTACGTCCATATATGAATGGCCGCGAATATCTCTGAAACACTGGGATGACAGAGAAGTCCAGGTTTTTCAAATATCTCTGGTCCAGATACAATCGATAGCTCTTTTTTTACAGACCCCAAACTGTTCTGAACTGATACATGAACATTGCAGAAACACTCGAACTTGAAACGATCACGCTTGTTGAACCACTGTTTTCTGATCTTATCTACCAGGAGATGGATGATCTCATGACCGAAACTTCGGGAAAGAGCGGAAAGATTCTGGTGGATGAAGAGGAAAGTCCGGTTCTTTTTGCTAAAAGTGATGAGAACGGATTTTGGACCGGCTGTATAACCATGTTTCGTGAGCCTTCGCTGGAGCTCATAAACCTCTTCGAACAGTTTGAATGGGACATGTACCAGGAAGATCGGGAGACTATCTGTGATGCGATCAGGGAGTATTACAGTGTCAGGTTATGTAATACGGTCATACCCGGACCGGATGATCTGAATCCTACGCGGGCCAAAAGCATAGAAGCACTCCTGAAGAGGACGGTTGGCTCACAATCAGATGAAATCTGTATTGACTGTTGCTGTGGTACGGGTGTGGGCTCTTTGGTACTGAAAAAACAGGGGATGCACCCCCTTGCATACGATAATGACGAATCACTCCTCGTGCGGGGCATCATCGAAAAAAGGCTCATACCTGAACGGACGATGTGGATCGATGGGAGGATGATTCACCGGTTTATGAAAGAGAAAGCCTCTCTTGTCTGTGGATTCATGATTGGTGAGATTCACCCATTTAATGCACACATATGGCAGGAGATAATTACTGCTGCATGCAGGGTGTCGGAAAACGCCCTTTTTACTGCGGGTACTGAACCGGAGATCCGTCAGATCGAGGAATGGATGAGGGATACAGGAAAAAAAGGTGAAATATTCGAATCAGATGCAGATCCCATATATGATCGGTGGGTCTGCTATTCAGAGTAGGGAACGGTACAGGTCCTCCTCATTCCACCCATGGAAACGAGGAGATATCAATTTTCTGGCTTGATTTGTCTCAACTCGTTAATCTCTGATCACTTCTCCGGTTCTGATCTTGATGGATTCTTCTACGGGTATGATAAAGATCCTGCCATCTCCAATCTTTCCGGTGTAGGCTCCTTTCTTTACTGCTTCTATAACCTCATTGACCTTGTCAGCGGGAACGAGAACTTCCATCTCAATCTTGGGGATAAGATCGACTTCTATCGTTCCACCGCGATACTGAAGGCTGATACCTTTCTGTTCTCCACGACCCTGAACCTCGGTAATGGTCATGCCAAAAAAACCAGCCTCTTCAAGGGCTGCTTTCACGGCATCAAGTCGCTCTGGTTTTATAATGGCTTTTACAAGTCTCATGATTCACCTTTTTATGATCTGGCCCGCTCTCCATGCTGGGAGATGTCAAGTCCGACATATTCTTCATCATCCGATACCCGAAGTCCGATTGTCTTGTGAATGATCATCGCCAGGATGTAGGTCACCACAAAGGCATACCCGACGGCGATCAGTGCATCAACGGTATTTATTCCAAACTGATATGGATTACCGGCAAGAAGACCAGTCTTTCCAACGCTTGCAAATATACCTGTTGCGATTGCACCCCACAGACCACCAACACCATGTATGGCCCATGCATCAAGACTCTCGTCAAACCCTTTCTTCAGCCGCCAGAGGAGTGCTCCATAACATATTAGGCCTGCAACACCACCAATGACAAGTGATGACGGGACATCAACAAATCCGGCTGCCGGGGTGATACCAACCAGACCTGCGATTGCTCCTGACACCATCCCGACCGAACTCGGCTTTCCACGGATACTGCTTGCAAGCAGCCAGGTCAGCGCTCCTGCAGCCGCTGCGGTATTCGTCACCATAAAGGCATTTGACGCAAGTCCATCTGCCGCAATTGCACTCCCCGCGTTAAATCCAAACCATCCGAACCAGAGCAGTGCTGCACCAAGCAGAGTCATCGGGATGTTATGAGGTTCTATGGAGTTCTCACCAAAACCCATCCGTTTTCCGATGACAAGGGCAATTGCCAGGGCACCAAATCCTGAACTGATGTGAACAACGGTCCCTCCTGCAAAGTCCAGCGCTCCAAGCGAGGCAGCCCAGCCGCCACCCCATGCCCAGTGTGCGAGTGGATCGTAGACAAGGGTTGTCCAGAGCAGTCCGAAGACCACAAATGCTGAGAGGCGGATTCGTTCAGCAACCCCCGATGTCAGGATTGCCAGTGTGAGTGCAGCAAAGACCAGTTGGAATGCTGCAAACAGGATGTCTGGTATAGGAAGATTTGTCGCTTCCATCCCAACTCCTGAGAGGCCGATAAAATCCAGAGCACCGATAAAACCTCCAACATCTGATCCAAATGCGAATGAATATCCGCAAAAGACCCACTGTACACTTACGAGAGCATAGCTGAGGAATGCCAGTGCCACCATTGAGATGACATTTTTCCTCCGTACCAATCCTCCGTAGAACAACCCGACCCCTGGAGTCATGAGCATGACCAGGCAGGTAGAGGCAAGTATCCACGCAGTTGCACCACTATCCAGCGTCATTATCTAATCACCTGATTGATCACCAGTATAGCTGATCTCATTTCAGCCTGTAATCATCCTATTGTTTCAGGAGAGGAATTCCAGAACTGAATATGTCAGCCATCCCCAGTGGGTCTGATCCACGTGGGTAGTAAGAAGTTATCTTCCACCATATATAAATATTATTATTACTGGACAATTACATAAACTATCCCATTGCAAGAGATTTCAAAAAAATAAAAGCATAAATATGTTTAAAAATACTAATGGAGTTAAATTGAAGAGATTATTTTTTTAGTCTTCTACCACGGTGCTTTTTCTTTTTCCTTTTTTTATCATCCGTTTCATGTTCATTTCGCATCTTCTCCCGTGCTGCCTCTTCGTCAGATGCGCATTCCAGGTCCGCAAGAATATCAAGCGGATCCTTCATCTCATTTACAAGACGGATAATACGGGATAACCGCTCAACGCCAATAAAGTGCTCAGCCATCACCCGTGCCAGAGGAGTTAACCTGATAGTACCGTTCTCCTTTGAGATGAGATTTCTGGAAAGGAGCAGCTCTTCAAC
>NZ_DAONKG010000067.1:0-11210 GCF_035406105.1 Methanospirillum sp. | reverse complement strand
AGATCCTTCCCTGGAGACCTGCCGATAAACGTGTTGCACGGTTTATTTGTGATGTCTACACCTATGGGAACAAACCATTTGAGGGAGATCCACGCTCTGTTCTGAAACGGAATCTTGATGAGGCTGCAAAATTAGGATATACCTTTAATTGTGGGCCAGAACTAGAATTTTTTGTCTTTAAAAGAGATGAAAAGGGACAGGCCACCACTGAGTTTGTAGATCATGGAGGTTATTTTGACCTTGCACCCAGTGATGCTGCGGAAGATTTACGACGTGAGATAGTTCTCGCTCTGACTGAAATGGGATTCGAAATTGAAGCATCCCATCACGAGGTAGCAGACTCTCAGCATGAAATTGACTTTAAATATGGAGATGCACTCTCGGTTGCAGATAAAGTAATTACCTTTAAGTTTGCTGCAAAAACACTTGCTCTTATGAACGGGATGCATGCCACCTTTATGGCCAAACCAATTGCCAGAATAAATGGTACTGGTATGCATACCCATGGGTCCCTCAGTAAGGATGGAAAGAATGTCTTTTATGATCCCAATGCTGAGAATCAGTTATCTGAAATTATGATGTATTATATCGGAGGCCTCATAAAGCATGCAAAGGCTCTTGCACGTCTTGGAAACCCGACCATAAATTCGTATAAACGTCTGGTTCCCGGATATGAGGCTCCGGTATACATTACCTGGAGTGCTGCAAACCGTTCTGCATTAATCCGTGTCCCAGCAGCACGAGGAAACAGTACCCGGGCTGAATTCAGAAGTCCGGATCCGACATGTAACCCATATCTGCTCTTCGCCGGTATGATAGCAGCCGCCCTTGACGGCATTAAAAACAAGATTCTCCCACCACCACCCACGGATGTCAATATTTACCACCTGAGTGAACAGGAGCGGAAGGACCGTGGAATTGAGATGCTCCCCGGCTCTCTGATCGAGGCAAATGATGAACTGTTAAAAGACAAAGTCATCTGTGATGCACTTGGCCCGCATATCGTTGAAAATCTAACCAAGATCGCTATTGCAGAAAATGATGAATTCAGACTTACTGTTCATCCATGGGAGATTGAGCGGTATATTAATAACTTCTAAATTTTTTCTGTCGGTTTTTTTGCTGGTTTCCTTTTTTAACAATCTTATACTACAAGAGAATACGAGACTTTATAAGACTAATATTCTCATGAATTATCTAAATCTGAAAATTTGAGAGGATTAAACTAAATAGTATCTTATTGAACATATATATGATGGAAATCCCACGGGAACAGGTCTGTATTCTTATTCCAACCCTGAATGAAGAACCTACTATCGGCCCTCTTATAAATAAATTTCATGATATAGGATATACGGATATCCTTGTAATAGATGGAAACAGCTCTGACAAAACCAGGGAAATCGCTCAGAATGCAGGGGCAACAGTGCTTATTCAAAAGGGAAAAGGAAAAGGTGCAGCTTTTATCCAGGCAATTGAAAAAATTTCTAAACCCTATGTAGTTCTCATCGATGGTGATAATACCTATGATCCAGCAGAAGCCGATTTACTTGTCCTCCCTCTTCTATCTGGATATGATCAGTCACTGGGTAACCGTCTCATACCCCCCAATTATGCATCATTTAATCATTTAAACCTCCTTGGCAATCGGATTTTAAATTGGCTATTTAAAGTAAGTCATGGCCGGTATCTTTATGACATCCTGACCGGGTACCGGGCATTTACACGTGAATCACTCCGAAGAATGCGACTGTATGAACAGGGTTTTGGAATTGAAACAGAAATTTCATCGGAATCGGTCAGAAATGATGACAAGGTAGCGATTATTCCTGTATCCTATGGGGTCAGGATCGGGAGTGATACTAAACTCGATCCCCTCCATGATGGTTTTAAAATCGGTCGAACTATCTACCGGTTGGCAAAATTAAACAATCCAATGTTTTATTTTGGAATAATTGGAATGTTTTTTCTCTTAACCGGTGGGATTATTGGTATTTATATAATTATTGACTGGCTCAAAAATATTGATCATATTCCACTTACAATCCTGTCAGTAACCCTGGTAATTGTCGGAATCCAGATCATAATGTTTGGTATCCAGGCGGATATTCAGCTTGCGAATCAGCGGGAATTATATCACGAAATTCAAAAACTTCAAAAAGGCCGATAATTGGAAAGAACAAATTGTAACATTTATCTGTAATTATCAATAACCTTAGTAGGCATCTGCGGTAATAGTCTAGCGGCAGGACAGGGGCTTCCCAAGCCCTTAGCCCGGGTTCGAATCCCGGTTACCGCATTATAATTCATATCTCAAATAATTTTTTAATGAATCAATTTCCCTAATTTTCCGTTCATATTCATTTATCATCGCATCTCTTAATTCATTAAGTATTTCATCTGGTTTTTTGACAATATGAAAAATTTTCACAGGACGACCTTTTTTTTCCCTGACATACCGGATAACATCTATCCATTTATATTTCATGAGATCGGTGATTGCAAGGCTGACTTCTGGTTGTCTTAAATCAGTTAATAGTTCTATATCCCGTGAAGAGAGATCTATATCCTGTAACATGAGAGCCAGAACAAGAGCACTATTTTTTTTTAAGCCGATATTCCATAAAAGTTCTGCAATCTCTTTCTGATCTTTGGAAATTGATGTTTTAAAATTGGGATCGATCATCGTCCATTATTATATTGATTGAATAATATAAAAATAAGATCATAGTTAAATTTTCAAAACCATAACTATCTAGTATTAATCTCGCCATTCCATTGGCGATATCATGGGCTACAAAGAGGGTTTTCTGAAAAACATATCAATAATGAGTTTTTATATTTTTATAAGTATAAAAGATCAGATAAAGTTAATGATCTTTTATATTCAATTTACAAAATGAAAATTAAATACTCATATTTCGTACCCTCGAAAATCATCAGATATTTGGATTATTCTTCGATAAATTACTTGTAAATATTTTCAGATATTTGAACTATACGGCCCTTTCGACAATCATGTCAGACATTATCTGTGTGTCCCAGTATAATCAATTATAATTTCTGATATATAGAGAAAGATTATTACCTTAGAGAAAATTTTCTTATAATTCTCTGATTATATTGTAACCCTTATATGAGTTAGAATTCAATTATAATGCAATATAATGAAAATTTTGCCTTGTCTGACATTTCATGGAAGATCATCAGAGAGAGATTGGGTTATCGGAATGAATCTTCCCAGATTTCATCAAAGGCATATCCTTTGAAATTAGTAGATATGTTTAACTTAATATATTTTAATAGAAAATCAATAACTCTCATCTATAAAGCCAGGATACTCAATGAACTTGGAAATAAATAACAGACTTACCAAATAATTCATAAAGCAAAGAGTTTGGATCCGAAAATTACCTTGGAGATGGCTGGACATCTGGTGCATGATTAAATTGAGATATTTCAGGAACCAGATACTATGTATTCGGGCATGAAATCTATAAAACAAGAAGATTGTTAATTTTTAGATTTATATGATTATTTGTATATGTTCTATTGCATGGCATATTTTTATATACTGAAGAAGAACAGATACGTTGGGGGGATTGATGAGACCTGTGAAAAGATCCTTTTCTTCAATACGGTCTCGTCATCTTCATCTGATCTTCTCCTCCTTGTTTTTATAATATGAGATGATTTCTCTACAATCTGAAAAGAACTCAGAAATGATATCCTTGCAGGGATTATCAGCAGGGTAAGTGAATGAAAATTATATCCATATAGACAACCCTTTCTATCTGATGCATCATGTTAGAATTATTTCATTGTAACATCTGCGGGCAAATGGTCCTTGTAGTTCATGAAGGGAAAGGAACCCTGGTATGTTGCAATCAGCCAATGGTTCATCTTCCTGAAAAGCACGGAGATGAAGAGGGGAAAGAGAAACATGTTCCGGTTGTGGAAAAGAGAGAAAGCGGAATTAAGGTAAAAGTCGGATCCGTGCCTCACCCCATGGTTGATGACCATTATATTCAGTGGATAGAAGTAATGGGTGATACGTATCTTCAGACATCCACACTAAAACCTGGAGATAATCCTGAAAAAGAATTTTGTGTTCCTTTTGATTCTGTAAAAAAAGTCAGAATCTATTGTAATAAACATGGATTCTGGGTTACTCATTAATATACCTTTTTTTGATTTTATGCAGTTCTGATACAATAATACCGATTCCTTTATCTTATTCTCACGCCATTTCAATTCAGGGATTGGTGTGACTGAACGAAAACTTTTTTCAATTATTATCTGGTTTGTTATCATTAGTGGGATCATAATCTGTACTGGAGATACAAACCAGTCTCAGGGACTTTTTGGATCATATGTGATACATTCAGATCCGGCTGGTGCGGAGGTATATATTCAGGGAAAATTATATGGAACAACCCCGTTACTCTTTATTCCAGATAATTTCATGCTTCCGCCATGGACTATTGTCCTCAAAAAGGAAGGATATCAGAATGGCTCAATTATCATTTCAGAGAATTTAAAACCGAATACGCAGAAAGAAATCTCATATACACTCATACCGTCACAAAAATATGGCTCAATTTTTGTAGATGCTCATCCAGTTGGCTCGTTGGTAAATCTTGATGGAAACTCACCAATCCCTCTTCCATACACATTTGAACATGTCCCGGAGGGAATCCATACAATTCAGGTCAGTAAGGCGGGGTATAAACCGTATGTAGATGAAAAAGTGGAGGTAACAGAGTGGTCGCAGATTTCTATACATGCGATCCTTATCCCAAATTATGAAAGGAAAGAACTCGTTGTCACCTCAACACCCCCGGATACAGAAATTCTGGTCGATGGAATATACCGGGGGAAAACAACCAAAGATATTCCCTTACTGATAGGACCGCTGAATGATGGACAACATATTATAACGGGGCGGATGAACGGATATCACGATACCATAACTGATGTATTTACCAGGCAGGATCGCTCCGCAAATATTCATCTTGAGTTGATACCGGTACATTCAATTCCCCGTTCATCAACAATACAGATTAAGACCGTTCCACCAGGATCTGATGTGTTATTAAATGGAATCTGGTTTGGGACCGTTCCAGCCGATGGATATCTTGTTCTGAATGATATCCCTCCAAACCGGTATAAAGTGACCATTACTCTTGATACCTATAAGGATTATGTTATGTGGGTGTTCCCAAATCCAGGTGAGACGGTAACAATTGAGAAAGAACTCGAGCCAGTCTTAATTTAAAAAGAATATGTTTAAAGATCAGGTTCTATACTCTCCCTATGCCGGGAAATATCCAAGCCTACCTGTTCTTCTTCTTTTTCTCTGAGTCCAATAATGTTATTACTAGCTAAGGCCAGAATTCAGGTCCCGATAAAAAAATGAGATTCTCAGAAAATCTCAAGAGAGGTATGATAATATAATATGGTCAGGTCATAGGTACCAAAATAAAAGAGATATCTCTTACATATTCTTATGCGGGCACAACTCTTCAGTAATTACCACACCAAATATATACGTCGGTGTATTATCTCCCGCAGATACCGGTGATTTCTCGATAATGACTGGGCCTATAGTACCATCAGGCCTGAAAAAACGGGTAACCACATGGATATGTGATACGGCATTCTGATGAATCAGTTCGTCATTTCTGAGTAAAAACTCTCTCGCGATATCCGGTGACATCACCTGCTGTGCATGTTTTCCGATGACAGAATCCGGATCACTTTGGATTAACTCACAAAATGCGGAATTTGCAATAAAAAACACTCCATCCTCGCGAAGGATGAAGATAGGATGGGGAAAGTTCGTTATAAGACGCTGTATCAGCGTTGCCTGAAGTAATTGGGCCTCTTCCTGTTCTTTCCATCTGGTCATGTCAGTAATAAGAATATACCCACGAATGACATCACCGAAGGGGACCAGTTTTACACGGATTGAGAGATAAATTGATTCGCCGTCTTTTCTCTTCGCCCAGAACCGTATCTCTTTCATAGAGCCCTTGTTGTGTTCTGCCTCCCTGAGAGCTTTCTCAAATCGTTCTTTCTCTTCCGGAATTGCAAGGTTTTCAGGTCGAAGATTATGAATTTCATCTGCTGAATACCCGGTAATTTCACAAAGGCGCTGGTTATAGAAGATGACTTTTTTCTCTCCGGATTTGATCTCGGATACAATAAGTCCGTCTGATAAATGGTCAGACACGCTTCTGAAGAATTTTTCGCTCTCCTGCAGAGCGTTAAGTGCCTCTTTTTCTACGGTAACATCCTCAAGGATGATGGTATCTGCAGAACTACCATCCTCAAATACCGTGGGAATTACCTTCCCCCGAAAAAACCGTGTTTCAGATCCTTCCCGAATGATTTCAAAGGATTCCTGCTGCGATGAGAGTATGCCGGCCAGATTTTTTAAAAAAATTCCATTTGCAGGATTAGGAGGATTTATCTGATTAATCCTTTTTTGAAGAGAATCAGTAGCATTGATCTCTAACATGTGAAAAAAAGGATCATTTCCCTGAATAATTCTCATATCACGGTCCAGAACAAGGACAAGATCAGTTGTGTAGGAGAGAAGGGCTGAGAGGGGGACACGGGATGAAAGGGTGAATACTTTCGCCATCCCAAACGTCCTCAGGTCCACATGACCTGATGCGTGAAGAATATCCAAGTAACGCCCGGTTGAGTGCTTATTTCGCCCAAGAGCAGATGCTATCTCAGTGACACTCATCCCCTGGGGATGATTTCGGAGTAGATCCTTAATATGGGCCAGTTCATCAGCCAACCGATGCATACATATCAATGTACATTCGTGACACAAAAAAGTTACTCATATATTTAACACATATAGGATACACCTATGTGTAACACATAAACAAAATAAATATATACTTTCATATTCCACGGAGATATACGCACGTGAAAATTACTCAGGTGTACAGTCCATGAAAAAAGTATTAGTTTCAGATTTTACCACTCAAAAAATCCTGCAATGGAGCAGGGTGCCTTCCATAATTCTCATCGGATTATGTCTGGCAGCACTATGTATATCACCAGTCATGGCCGGAACAAAATACCTTTCCGGTGAGCCGAACTTAACTGCAGCAATCTCCGGACTGAATGAATTCACGCCGGGAACAACGGTTGAGCTTACTGTTCTGATTGAGAACACCGGGCTGAATTACATTAAGATGGTTCAGTCAGGTATTGTTGACCGCGATGATGTTCCTTCTACTGCAAAGATGGTCCGGGTCACACTGCTGCCTGATGGTGCTCCAATCCTTATCAAATCAGACACCCAGATGATAGGTGACATTGCAGGTTCTGAATCCAAACCGGTAAAGTTTCAAATCAGAGTAAAAGATGATGGAAAAGCAGGAACCTATAATCTTCCGGTTCAGATTGAGTATACATACCTTGCTGCAGCTGAGCAGGTTGGAACAGACAGCGTTGTGAACCGGTACAGCACCAAGAAAGTAAATTTAATTGTGCCGTTTATTGTAAAATCGGCAATTAACCTTGATGTTGTAAAAGTTATTCCTGAAGATATCAATGCCGGAGGAGAAGGGTTTGTTACCATCACTCTCAAAAACAGTGGTGCAGATACCGGCCGAAAAGCAATAGCCAAATTATCACGGTTTGGAAACTCCCCGGTGGTACCGGTTGACAGTACCGTATATATCGGTGACTTTAAACCCGGTGATGTTGTTGATGCAAAGTTCAAGGTATCAGTAACAAGAGATGCAGAACCTCAGGAGTATCCCCTTGAAGTTCTTGTCACCTATCAAAATGCTGATGGTGAATCAATGGAAACTCCCTCAGAACAGATCGGTATTCCGGTTGGAGGCAAGATCAAGTTTAGTATGGTCAATGATCCCCCAAAGGTGACAATAGGGAGTAAACAGGTCATAGAGGTTGAGTACCGGAATGATGGTGATGCAACTGCGTACAGCTCTGAAGCCCGTATCAGTGCAGTAGATCCCTTCTCAAGCGATGATGATCTCGCATATCTTGGAGACATTAAGCCTGGTGAGACTGCTGTAGCCAAATTCAAAATTACTACAAACGCTGACGCGATTGAAAAAACCTACGGTCTTGATTCAGAGATCAGATATCGTGATGCCCTCGATAACAGCCAGATATCCGACACCATTAAGGTGCAGATAACTGCCGGTAAACCAGATGGTCTCTCTGCAATACTCTCTAATCCAATCATCATCGCCGTCATACTCATTGCAATAATTGGTGCAGCCTACCGGTACCATACCACCCGCAGAAAAACTGCAACTGTATAAGGAACCTCGTGGAGAACCACCATGCGTTCCATTTTTGAAAGCATCTCATCGGTTATAGTGAACCGGCCAAAACTGGTTCTTGGAGCACTCTTTCTCATTTTTATCGCTTCAATAATCGGAATGACGATGCTCAAGATGCAAACCGGGAATGAGACATATCTAGATAAGAATTCACCGAAGGGAATTGTATTCTCCCATTATGAGGATACCTTCAGCCAGGACACGCTTGTCATTCTCATAGAGAGTAATGATCCTTTAAGTCCTGATGTCATCGCATATATCGATGAAATTACCCCGGGCCTTAAAAATCTGCAATACATCTCCTCGGTTTCAAGCATTGCTGATCTGGTGAAACAGACTAATAATGGAGTAATCCCACGTTCTACCGGTGAGATTAAAAAATTAAAAGAGAACATTCCGGCTGAAGTATTAAACAGATACATTCCATCCAATCTTCTGACCATGATGATGATCAAGCTGGATGTCGGGATGACAGATCAGAAACAAAAGAGCGTGATGAATAATGTCCGTTCGTTCCTGAACAGTTCACATCCCCCACCGGGAATTACCGTTACTTTAACGGGAAACCCGGTCTTCAAGCAGGAGATGGGCCAGGAGCTGAGTAAATCCATGGGGACACTTATTATGGGTGCCATGATCCTGATGGTGATTGTAATGGGTATTCTGTTTGCCTATGTCAGTCATCGTTTTATTCCGGTTTTAATAGTCGCTATCGGACTTATACTCACCTTTGGTATCATGGGACTCTTTGGTGTGAATATAAATACCGCCGTTATTGCTGCGTTTCCTGTACTCATTGGACTTGGCATAGATTATGCGATCCAGTTTCATGCACGACTGGAGGAAGAGGCACGGAAAGGTCCTCTCGCTGAAGCGGTCAAAATTACCATCACACGAACCGGTCCGGCAGTACTCTTTGCAATGCTTGCAACAACGATGGGATTCATCGCGATGTTTATCTCTCCGGTTCCAATGATCCGATCGTTTGGTCTTGTCGCAATCATCGGTGTTAGTGTCTGTTATTTGACTTCACTCATCGGAATTCCTCTTATTGCGGTATTGATCCGGTATAAGCCAAAAGGAAAACAGGGTGAGGAAAAACCAACCCGTGCAGATCTTATACTCTCAAAAACAGCAGTTACGATTGCAAAAAACCCACTGCCTGTTCTGATGGTTGCTGTACTCATAGCATTTATCGGCCTTCAGGTTGACCCGTCAATCCCCATATCAACAAATGAACGGACATTTGTTCCCTCTGATATGCCTGCCAAGATTTCGCTTGATAAAGTCAGTAGAACAATCGGGTCCACCACACCTGTTCCGGTACTTGTCACTGGAAACAATGTTATCTCACCAGACGTCCTCCGGTGGATAGAGCGATTCCAAAAGAATGAACTCAGTCTTTATATGGAGATAACAGGTTCCACAAGTATTGTCGATTATATCAAAATTTATAATAACGGAACGATTCCTTCAACTCAATTCGAAATTGATGAGGTCATAGCAAAAATTCCGGAAGGTATCAGGAATGAGTATGTAAATGGCAGAACAGAAACCGTCATTGAATTTTCAACCAAGCGTCTTGAAATGCCACAACAGGATGAACTCAAGACCCAGATGAATAATGACCTAGTTCTTATAACGCCTCCGCCGGGTATCAGTGCATCAATAACCGGAACTTTTGATCTCTTTACCACGCTCATCTCAGATATCGCTGAAAGTAAGGAGCAGATGACATTATTAGGATTTATCCTGATAGTTGCATTCCTGGCTCTGATTTACCGGAAAATACATGCTGTCACTCCAATCGTTCCGATTGTATGTATCGTAGGCTGGAATGCAGTTGCCATGCTTATCCTGAACATTGATTACACTCCCATGACTGCCTGTCTTGGATCGATGACAATAGGGGTTGCTGCAGAGTATACCATCCTCATTATGGAACGGTATCTGGAAGAACGGGAGACTGCGGCAAATACACTTGATGCGATTCGTGAAAGTGTCAGGAAGATCGGATCAGCCATTATGGTATCCGGGTTTGCCACATTCTTTGGATTTTCAGCCCTCATGCTCTCAAACTTTAATATGATCAGCAATTTTGGTCTGACCACGGTGATTGCAGTCTTCTTCTCTTTGATTGGAGCGGTCGCAATCATGCCGGCAGTGTTGTCGGTTCTGGATGAACTTATTCGTGATGTGCATACCATTGAAGATAAGGTACTCCATCATCCCCATAAGGATTAATCCCTTTTTTCTGATACCATACGTACCTTCCAGAATCAATAGCTCCTCATCGGTCAGGAGCGGAAAAGACCAGTATCCGGAAAATTATACTGGATACAACATCGCTCGGTACTCATCAATGTCAGGCAGGAAGAATTGTCTGATTTCCATTCGATTCCTGATATTAAAACTGTTTTCGCTATTTTTAAAGCATTCCAGGAGATTATAGAAGCTTTCATGAACTGTATAGAATGTATCTCATAGAATACCAGCATACCGCCACGAAACGATTATTCAGCGATTCCTGGTACCTGGCAATAAATCCGATGTTCATTTTTACCCGATCTTTCGCCGAATTTCAGTCCACAGACTGACGAGGGAGAGACTGATGAGATTTAATGTTGTGGTGGTATACCACAGGTATGATTCGATCTGAGTCAGATAGACAATCCAGCCTGACCACAGGGCGAGACAGATGATTGTAAACGTGATCAGTGTATCAAGAGAGAGAAAGATCAGGGATGCATTCATACCTCTCCCTATCTGGGCAAGAGTACAGAATTCAATCAGATCTGCCTTTCCAATGAGATCAAAACCTGCCCTGGTCAGATTCATCATCATATCAGCCCCGGCCCAGAGGATAAG
>NZ_DAONKG010000066.1:0-11287 GCF_035406105.1 Methanospirillum sp. | reverse complement strand
CGGAAGAGCCGGGGTAGTATGCCTTATCAACTCCCGGTACTTGAGCGAACCTATCATCTCGTGTTTGGACAGCCCGGTGAGGATCTCCATTGCTTCATTCCAGGCGACCACCATCCGATCCCGGGATATAATAAATGTCGGGTCACCTATCTGGTCAACTGTCCCTTCCAGCTGCTCAACCATAAGAGCAAGGGACTCTTCCATGGTCCGCTGACTGGTAATATCAAGAGAAGAAATAAGGGTGCACAGGTGCTCACCGTGGCGATCAAATACCCGTGACAGATGCATCTGGATCACCAGGGCCAAACCGTTCTCATGTATATCTGAAAAAACCCAGGTATAATTTCCTTTTTCATTGAGGGAAGCCCTGATATCCGGAATTGCGGCAGTGATCTGTGGATAAAAACTCAGGCACCACTCAATCGATCTGCCAACAAAGCTTCCTTTTGGAACACGCGAGAAGATACGTTTGAATGACGGGTTGGCATACATGACGATATCATCCGGTGTGATAATCGCCATACCTTCATAGGAGTGGTCTATTGCAGTATCCTTAATCTCAAGCTCCCTGACCATTCTCACCCAATGGGTGACATCATACAGATACGCGATCAGACAAATCGGCCGGGAGTCCGTATCATATACACCGGATATGGTAACCGATAGATTGATCAGGGAGCCATCCTTTCGGATTCCGTCTACTTCAAATGCATACCCTGAACGGTTCTCTGACAGATCATTATTCGTGAGGATGGCTGGGATCGTTATATCTGTCCCTTTTGCAAAATGTTCCAGAGGAAGACCAAAAACCTCTTCGGGGGTTTGATATCCCCAAAGATCCAGAAATGCCTTGTTGACATAGGTAATGGTCCCCTCAAGGGAGAGAAGGGCAATCGGAACGATGGAAGAGTCCATAGCATGGCTTTTGATTCGTAGCTCGCGTTCTGCATTCTTCCGGTCCGTAATATCCCTTCCAACTCCCTGAAACTCAAGAATACTTCCGAAATCGTCAGTCAGCATCCGTGATACCCAGTGATACCATCGGGATTGTCCGGACGGGAGATAAAACTCAAACTCTGATTCAAAAACAGGAGATAGAGGGGAACATGCCTGCATGCCGGTTGTAATCTGCCTGACCGCATCAGGGCTTAAAAATTCAAATAACGAATGATGCAGGGCTTCAGAAAGACTCATCTGAAAAAGGCGGCAAAAAGCCCCGTTTGCAAATGAGATGGCACCATCATGACTGTACCGGCAGATAAGTTCAGTCTGATCCTCAACAATTCCGCGGTACCGTGCTTCACTAATACGAAGCCGCTCCTCCATCTCGGTCTCGAGGGTGACATCCTCCACAATCACGGTCAGGCCGGTTCGTCCGTCTTCAAAAACTGTTTTTATATATTTTACCTTAAAAAAACGCCGCCAGTCATACTTATGAAACGTAACAACCGCAGTATGCTCAGAGTCCGTATCAGATTGAAAATACGTTTCAAAACGGAAAACTTTCAGAATCTCTGCTGGTAGCATCAGGTATGAAATGCCGGTAATTGCCTGGGCATCCTGATCAAACATTCTGCAAAAACGATCATTTACCTGGATTATTCGGCCATCACTGGAAATGACCAGAATTCCTTCTTTGGTAAAACCAAGAAGACTGGAGATCGGAACACGCTGTGAGAGATAAAAAACCTTCGCAGCTCCCATCTGCTGCATCTCTACGGTACCGGAAATCTGAAGAATTTCAAGATATTTTGCAACTGAATTCCGGTTACATTTCAGACGCTGTGATATCTCCGATATTGTAAGCCCTCTGGGGTAAATCTTAAGCAAACCGCGAATGCGGTTTAGAAATTCCCCATCCTCAACCATATATCCTTTTCGTGGATTGCTCGCAGATAAACATATGCCATGCACCAAAATTATCAGCGGTTTGTGCATATAAACACAATTTTTAGTATTTTAAATGAAATAACTTCAGAGAACCGATATTAAATGAGATAAATACAACGATCAAATCGTAACACGTATCTGGTATTCAATGGATTCTAACATATCGTGTATCCGGTTTTAGAATCAGGAACCCGGATAATAAATGAGAAGGCAGAAGTCCATGCGTCAGGTATGTACGATGAGCGGTGATTCGCTGATCAGCCGGTTTACCATCATACTCTTGGTACTGCTCATTCTGTCCATACTCTCAGTAACAACCCTCTGGTATGTCGACACAAAAAACCAGATCGAATCCCATTTCGCAATCAGGCAGAATAATTCCGAACAAATTCTTCTCCAGTCGGTCATCTGGATCGACGGGGGAATTCGCCTGTATGAATACTCGTTTGAGCCTGGAATGAAAGAAGCGATGGGTAGATTTCTGGCAGCCTATAATGCTTCAGGTGGTGACATTCAACACATTGATCTAACAACAGTAAAAAAAAGTCTGAATGAATCATTCGGGGGCACATGGGATCTCTACATCATAAATGATCAGGGACGTGTTATGAATACGACCTTTTTACCCGATCTTCATTTAGATTTCCAGAAATATCCGGGCTTTCACAGAATCCTTACCCATATCAGAGAAGAGGGATCGTATGTTATTGACAGAACAGTAAAAGGGTTTGTGAAAGGTGCCCCACACCGTAAATTTGCATACCAGGGGACACCTGACCGAAAATATGTACTTGAAATAAGCAGGAATTTTCAAAAATTCATACCCGCAGAGATTGATACCTCATATGCCGAACTGCTGAAGAATCTTCCCCGCATCAATCCTGATATCATATCTGTTGAGCTATACAATACACAGGGAGACCTTGTATCCCGATGGAGTGAGAACGCCAGCACCGGGAGCATCACACCTGAATCACAGGCTCAGGTCATCAGGGTCTTGTCTGATAAAAAGAGTTTCACGGAATATAACAATACACTCAAACAAGTCAGTTCTTTCCTCTATCTCCCGATTCCTGATACACGGTACCCCTCAACACCCATGATGAACCTTGTAGGCAGGATTGTCTATACTACGGAGAAAATTCAAAATCAAATTCTGGAGATTTCGATCATCTATGTTAGTACGCTCCTGGGGACACTGTTTCTTGCCGGACTTTTGGTCTGGCAGACATCGCGATTCTTCTCAAATCCGGTGAAAGGGCTTATCAGCGATCTTAACCGGATCGCACAAGGAGATCTGAACCATCAGATTCAGGAAACCGGTGTTTTTGAACTGAGACAGATTGAAGATGCCATAAACCGGCTCGTTTCAAATCTGAAAAAAAAGATACAGACGATACAAACCCAGGAGGAACAGGTTAAAGCCGAACTTGCAAACAGGATCAAAGCAGAGGAGAACATCAGACAGCTGCTGCATGAAGTGCAGGAGAAAGAACGCCTTATCAAGGAGAGTGAAGTCAGGTACCGAAGTGTGGTTGAGACCCAGAATGAATTTATTTGCCGATTCAAACCGGACGGGACACATATTTTTGTCAATGAAGCTTATTGCAGGTTTTTCAAAAAGAGATGTACGGATATTCTTGGAGCAAAATTCTCTCCTGCAATACCTGATGACGAGAGAGCGTTGGTGAAGAACCATTTCGCCCGGCTTACTCCTGAACACCCGGCAGACCTGAATGAACATCATATAATCCTCCCAAACGGGGAGAAACGATATATTCAATGGATAGATCAGGCGATTTTTTCTGAAAACGGAGAACTCACCGAGTATCAGTCTGTAGGTCGGGACCTGACGGCCCTGAAAGAACTTGAAAAAAGCCTTCATGCGTCAGACGCTCTCTACCGCGAGATAGTCAATGCGATGGATGACGGGGTGTTTGTTACCGACCGGTCTAATTCCATTCTCATCTGGAATGGATGGAGACTTGGTAGGAAGGCAGGATTACTTAAAAAGCGTGACCATATAGAAGGGAGCGATCTCTTTTCCGTGCTGGCATACCTGTCTGAAGATGACCGCAGGCAGTATGATGAAGTCTTTTCATCAGGCAAGATTGTGGTGTATGAGACGGTCATTGAAAAACGCCGGAAAATATTCCTTGAGATGAAACTTATTCCGATAATCACCGATGATCAGGTCACTACCGTGGTCACCCTCATCAGGGATATGACCATCCGGAAAGAGGCTGAGACAGCACTTCAGAAATTAAATCTGGATCTCGAGGAGATTATCCGGAAACGAACCGAAGATCTTCAGGCATCGCTCGATGAACTGGACGCATTTGCATATAGTGTATCGCATGATCTCCGAGGACCTGTCCGTACAATAGACGGGTTCTCTCATCTGCTCCTGCTTAAATCAGGAGAACATCTGGATGAAGAGAGCAGACACCTCATTTCCAAAATACGTGAGAGTACTGCAACCATGGATACATTAATTCAGGATCTGCTCAGGTTCTCCCGGACTGCCCGTCAGCCTCTGCAGGTTATTGAGATAGATATGGCAGGGCTTGTGCGTGGGGTGATCACAGAACTGACCAGTCAGCCGGAGAGCAGGCAAATATCAGTTTCCATTCAGGACCTGCCTTCATCACAGGGAGATCCCAGTCTTATCAGACAGGTTTGGTACAACCTGATATCTAACAGTATAAAATTTGCCCGTCCTGGTACAATACCTGATATTACGATTGGTTCTTATGAGAGAGAAAATGAAATAATCTACTATATCAAAGACAAGGGTGTCGGATTTGATATGCAGTACGCAGACAAAGTCTTTGAAGTGTTTTCAAGACTTGCCCCGTCACCGGAGATAGAAGGGACCGGTGTGGGTCTGGCACTGGTCAAGAGAATAATTCTCAGGCACCATGGAAGAATCTGGGTACAATCGAAAGCAGGCAGGGGAACAACGTTTTATTTCACAATGCAGGGGAGAAATGGAACAGAAAGGAGATAGGAGACTTGAAATTCTCCTCATCGAAGATAACCAGAATGATGTCGAGTTATTTCTGAATGTGGTTGACTGGATTCATATGGGTGATCAGGTAAGAGTCTTTCTTGATGGCAGAGAGGCTTTGGACTACCTTCATGGAAAAGGCGCATATAAAGACACACCTGTTTGCCTCCCGTCTGTGGTGTTTATTGATTTGAAAATGCCCCTCATCAGCGGGCAGGAGGTTTTGAAATCGATCCGAAGAGACAAACGAACAAAAACACTTCCAATTGTTGTCTTTACCTCATCAGATCAGGAATCTGATATCGGCGAGACCTATAAATCAGGAGTCAACAGTTATGTTGTCAAACCGGTGCAGTTTGAAAAATATGCCGAGACGATCAGGGATCTGATCAATTACTGGAGAAATGTGAACACTCCCCCTGGACCCTTCAGGAGTGAGGGATAATCAATCCCTGCCTGAACCATAATGGTGCGATTTTTAAAAAGCACAATGCCATATATCAGCCGGTTTACTCTTATGATGATAATACTGACTTTATCGCATGATCCAATCCATTCTTATTGTAGGGTTTTGCAAGTACTCCTGAAAAACCGTAGTCTGCATACGAGACAATCGCCGGATCTGAGAGATCACCACTTGAGACCAGTACTTTTACATCAGGATCTGATTCCCGGATGACGGAGATCACCTCGCGACCGCCCAATCCTCCCGGTATGGTAAGATCAAGGATAATAACATCAAAAGGACGGCCATTTTCGCGGGCCTTCTGATACTTTGCCAGCGCTTCTTCCCCGCTAACCGCAATCGTGGGATCATACCCTAGTTTTTTCAAAAGAATTCCGGTTATTTCACAAATTGCCGGCTCATCATCCATGAGAAGAACGCGATATGTCATACAGCTGAATACCCAAAGATATGGGCATCTGGTTATAATACAGTTATGTGTTTACTGGCCGGGATTCATCAGGTTCATGCATCATCAGATGAAACATATAGTGATTTTTTGTGTATTTTCATCTCTACCTTACCGATTCATGCAATCTTATCTGCACGTACTGCCGGGGGAAAATCTTTGATACCCCCGAACCGGAATGCGATACTCTCCAGATTGATGAGTCAATTCCTGCTGAGGTAACCTGGAAATCTGCTGATCTCTACCGGTTTTTAGCCCGGGATCCCGATGCGGTACTGACCTTTATCGGTGGTGAGCCGACATTACGGCCAGATCTTATCAGAACCATCATGGACAATGCCCCGGTCTCACGATTTATGATCCAGACGAACGGTACCCTCTTACACCGGCTTTCACCAGATATCGTCAACAGGTTCGATACCATTCTTATCTCAATCGACGGGGATGAGAAAACCACTGATGATGGACGGGGTGAGGGGTCCTACAGCCGGGTAATGCAAAATATTCATCATATCAGAGCCGGTGGATTTCAAAATGAACTCATCGCACGCATGACCGTCACTGAACGGACTGATATCAGGGCAGCAGTCAGGTACCTCGCCGATAATCAGGATTATTCTTTCTCATCAATTCACTGGCAGATTGATGCAAACTTCTGGAACGATTATACACTCAGATCTTTTCAGCAATGGGCACGCGAATCCTACATACCCGGCATCCGCCTCCTTGTGCAGGACTGGCTTTCTGTCATGAAAGAAACCGGGAGGGTATTAAAGTGGTATCCGTTTATTGATACACTGGAGGATCTTCTTCGTGGACGGCCAAGCAGACTCCGGTGCGGATCAGGGTACGCAAATTATACCATACTCACCGACGGGAGTATTGCCCCCTGCCCGATCATGGTGGGAATGAAAGATTTCTATGTCGGTACTCTTACGACCTCCTCTCCTGTTCATCTCCCATCAGTTCCAGTGACAGGAGTATGTGAAACCTGCGATATACGTGATTTTTGTGGAGGGAGATGCCTTTATTCAGCAATCGTAAAACCATGGCCGAAAGAGGGCGCAGACCTTGTATGCGAGACCGTTCGTGCACTGCATGATGCAATCACAGAAATCGTGCCGGAGGTCAGGAAGATGATTGAAAACGCAACAATCCGTATGGAAGATTTTGCACATGAAAAATTCAACGGATGCGAAATTATCCCCTGAACAGATCCCTTTAGGTGCAGGGATTATGACGATCAAACCCAAACGGTAGAGAGAATGAGGATATCAGTTCTTGCCAGTGGCAGCAAAGGGAACTGTGTATATATTGAGGGGTCGCGAGGAGCCGTCATCATTGATGCAGGACGATCTGCACGGGAGATTCTGGGCACAAAAGACCGGAAGGGACGACTTTCAGAGGCCGGCGGGAGTCGTGATCTCATTGAAGGAGTACTCATCACCCATGAGCATGGAGATCATGTAAAGGGACTAGGACCGCTTGGCAATGCCCTGAAGGTTCCGGTGTATGGAACGAGCGGTACCCTTGATGCAGCCAGCCGGTTGATTCATTCAAAGAAGAATTTTTCCTTTCAATCAATCCAGCCGTATGTTTCATTCAGGATCGGTGACTTTACCATCACCCCCTTTCCGGTATCGCATGATGCAACCGATCCCTGTGGCTATCTCATCGAAGAGAGCGGCGTCCGGCTCTGTTACTGTACTGATACTGGTATCGTCACGTCCGGAATGCTTGAGATGATAAAAAAATCAGACGGAGTGATTCTTGAATCAAACCATTGCCCGCAAATGCTCAAAGACGGCCCATACCCGACATTTCTCAAACGGCGGATTGCATCACCCCGCGGACATCTCTCAAATGAGGATGCCGGTTCTGTCCTTTCCACGATCTCCCGGTCCATCCATTGTGCTATCCTTGCCCATCTCTCTGAAGAAAACAATGAGCCGGGGCTTGCCATCAGGAAAGCTCATGAAGCACTCGGTCTGGCAGCAGACGATGTTGATCTCTTTGCTGCATCCTCGATAGATACAAAAAACCGCCCGGCACATCGAAAACCGAAACGGCAGTGCAGAGAGCAATGCCAGGATGACTGCTGGAAAATTTCCATAACTCTCTGAAAAAAGTGTATATATCATGCTATTTTTGGAATTTGCTGAATTATGTTCCCGCCTTGAGAAGACATCCGGCAGACTTGATACGATAGCAATTCTCGCACAGATCCTGGCATCGCTCCCTGAAGATGACCTCCCAGGGTTTTGCCGGCTTATCCTTGGAAAGCCATTCCCTGAATGGAGCGGGACAAAACTCGGGGTTGGTCCCAATCTCCTCTACGAGGCAGTGGCGTATGTGACAGGAAGAAAACGTGAGGAGATCATTGACAGATTAAGCAGGGTGGGTGATGCAGGTGCTGCGGTTGAAGAGCTTCTCTCCCAGAAGTCGCAGACCTCCTTTTTCTCAGTTGAGCTCACCCTTGCCGATATCATGGCAGCCCTGCATGAGATATCAGGCATGGAAGGCGAACGATCCCAGAAAGAGAAGATCAGGGTCATCCAGCGATTATTATCAAGTGCATCCCCGCTTGAGGCACATTACATTACCGCCATTCTTCTTGAAGACTTTCGCATCGGGGTCGGAGAGGGGAATCTTCGGGATGCCATCGCCCAGGCATTTTCAGTCGATCCCGGTCTTGTGGAATATGCAAACCAAGTCAGAAATGACATCGGAGAGGTAGCAGTGCTGGCACGAAAAGGAGAGGATACACTCAGATCCGTCAGACTGGTCCCCTTCCACCCGGTCAGGATGATGCTTGCACGGCAGGGGACAATTTCAGGTGTTCTTGAGGCAGGAGAACCGGTAGCTGTTGAGTACAAATATGACGGGGCACGGTTTCAGTTTCACAAACAGAATAATCTGTGTAAAATGTATTCCCGCCGTCTTGAGGAGGTTACGTCTGCTATGCCTGATGTCGTTGCCCGTCTCAATGAAGCGCTTCCTGATGATGTGATCGTTGACGGTGAGGTCATTGCTGTTCAGGACGGACGTCCCATGCCATTTCAGACGGTTCTTCGACGATTCCGGAGAAAGCATAACGTCGCTGAGGCTGCGGATGCCATCACCATGATCCCAAATCTCTTTGATATTCTCTATTACAATGAGGAGATGCTTATCGATCTGCCATTTCATGAGAGACGGGAGATCCTGACGAGGGTGGCAACCGGGTATGTTACGCCGCAGCTGGTATCAGATGACGAGGCTGAGATTGAGGCCTACTATCATGCCGCCCTTGATGCAGGTCATGAAGGGGTCATGCTCAAGGTCAGAGGGTCGCGGTACACACCCGGTGTCAGGGGAAAGGACTGGGTAAAAATAAAGCCTGAGGCTGATACCCTGGATCTGGTGGTAACCGGTGCGGAGTGGGGAGAAGGAAAACGGGCCCATGTCTTTGGTTCATTCCTGCTCTCGGTCAGAAGCAATGACAGGTTTATTCCCATCAGCCGGGTTGCCACCGGGTTTTCTGATGAACAGCTCAGCTGGCTCTATGAAACCCTTCGGGATGATATCATCAGGAAAGATGGCAAAATGGTCTATTTTGAACCACGGCTGGTCTTTGAGATCGGATACTCGGAGATTCAGAAAAGCCCCAGTTATGAAGGTGGGTATGCTCTCCGGTTTCCCCGTTTCATCGAACTGAGAGAGGATAAAGACCCGAAAGAGGCAAATACTGCAGAAGATGTCGAAGAGCGGTATATCCAGACCCATCGGCCTCATAATACCCCGTAAGATCCGGATTCTGAAGATAATCCTTTGATTCTGTCAAAAAAGACCAGTAAATCCTTTTCTGTTTTTCGTTTTCTCCGTTTAAAACTTTCCATTTACCAAATAGATTTATCTTTTATGATATCGCATTCTTATACCCACGGGTCTTGCACGGCAGGACCACCCTACAACCTTACAGGAGGGATGGCGAATGAATGGACTACATCTAATTGCTGATATGTACCGCTGCACCTGCACTGCTGATCTTCTTTGTGACCAGAGCAAGTTGGAGAAGCTCTGTGTAGATGCATGTATAAACGCTGGTCTTACCCCGCTTGGAACATATTTCCACCAGTTTATGGATGAAAACGGGAATAAAGCAGGAGTCACTGGCAACGTGGTTCTGGCAGAGTCGCATCTCGCCATCCACACCTGGCCGGAGAACAGCGGGGTGACTCTTGACGTGTACGTCTGTAACTACAGCAGAGACAACAGCGACCGTGCCAGACAGACATTTCAGGAAGTAACAAATGCTCTTGCCCCGAAAGAGATGGCACGCCATGAAGTCATCAGGGGAGAGATCAACGCTGCCCCGGTTGCAGCAAATTAACCATCCATGGATCCATCTTTTTTTAAAGAGCTGCTCTGTGAATCACTAAATGAAAACAGCGGCTTTTTCTTCAGGAAAGGGATACTTCTTGAGCAGGGTATAACACCATACCAGGAGTATGAGGTCTGGGATACACCAGAACTTGGCAGGTTATTCCGACTTGACGGGTACTTCATGACATCAGAACGTGATGAATTTTTTTATCATGAGAATATGATTCATCCTGCCCTTGTTACCCATCCGGACCCAAAAACCGTGCTTATTATCGGGGGTGGAGACGGGGGATCTGCTGACGAGGTCTTCAAGCATCCGTCAGTAGAACGGATCGTCCTGGTCGAACTGGACAAGGCGGTTGTTGATTTATCACGCAGGTTCTTTGAATCGGTTCACCATGGATCCCTTGATGACCCGAGGTTGGAGATCCTCATTGAAGACGGACTCAGATATGTCCGCGAGATCGGACCTGCACAGGGTGAACAGTTTGATCTTATCGTCCTTGACCTGACCGACCCGCTCGGGCCTGCTGCAGAACTCTATTCTCCGCGGTTTATGGCTGAATGCAAGGCCCTTCTCACTTCCGGGGGGATGTTCGTCCTGCATATCGGACCACCCGTCTTTGCACCGGCACGGGTCTCAGGCCTCATGAAAAACCTGACCAGCGTCTTTCAAATCGTGGCCCCGTATTTTGTATATATACCCCTCTATGGAAGTCTCTGGGGGATGGCCTGTGCATCTGATACCAATGATCCCCGGAAGATGAATAAAGAGAGGATTGATGCAATCATCAGGGACCGTTCACTTCAAAATCTGCAGTATTATAACGGGGCTGTTCATGAAGCAGGCTTTGCTCTGCCCGAGTATCTGAAAAAAATTCTGTATCCGTAAATAATTTTTTACCGGTGGGTAAAGTATGCCACCGCGGGATTACCGGGAGTATCAATCCTGGCAAACCCGACCCGCTCAAACTGAACGATACGATCCGGTATTGCTGCTGCTTCAGGTTCACATACACCACTGATGTCTCCGTCAGGACATTTCAGAACACAGGGATCTGCATATCCTTCCGGGAGCCACTGGATAATCGGTGCTTTTTTATTACGC
>NZ_DAONKG010000065.1:0-11353 GCF_035406105.1 Methanospirillum sp. | reverse complement strand
CGTTCTATCACATCCGTTCCGGTATGACCAAGCCCGGTCCCGGCAAGGACTATCCCTTTGTATCCTTCCCATGCTGAAAGCACAGCCGGGTCCATCCCCGGATAGTACCAGACAATGGCACATTTCTCCTCGAGCGAATCCTTCAAAATGAGGTCATGTGTTCCTCTCCGAACAGCAGAATGGGCAAGGGTTACATCAAGAGCGGGGTAGGTAACCATTCCGATACTCCCGTCTCCGATGGTCTGAAATGCATCCCTTCGGGAGGTATGCATCTTTCTGACTCTGGTACCCCGGTGGATGGCACAGGCATCATCACTTGTTGTTCCATGCATCACGACGACGACTTCTCCAAGATCTGACAGAGCGGCTTTTGCTGCACACATACCATTCATGACATTATCACTACTGGGCCGGTCAGCAGATCGCTGTGATCCGACAAACACAACAGGTACCGGTGTCTGCAACATGAAACTCACAGCGGCTGCACTATATGCCATGGTATCGGTTCCGTGCGTCACCAAAACCCCCTGTGCACCGGACTGTATCTCGTGATAAATTGCCCGGGCAAGGTGCTGCCAGATTCCTGGCGTCATATTCTCAGAGAGGATGTTGCAGAGCTGGACAGCACTAAATTGAGCCAGGGATGCAAGGCCGGGGATTGCATGCAGGATATCGGTGGCCCTGAACTGGCTGGTCACCGCCCCTGTCCGATAATCAATCCTGCTTGCAATGGTCCCGCCGGTGGATACTATGGATATCCGGGGAAGTGTGGAATCCTGCACAACCTCAGAACCCTCCGGTTCTGCCATCTCAACACTGCCGATTCTGGTAAGATTTTCTTCAGGAACTCCTATGTTATATCCTGATGCCAGTTTGACGGTAGCCATACCGTCCCGTTTTGTAATATACGTTCCTTCACAGGAGCAGCCCTGCAGGGTGCATCTGACAATATCTCCGGTCTTGAATGTATTCTTCATAGTTGTGCAATTCTCCGTGCCTGTGTAAGAAGTTCGTGTAATGATTCTGCGATTCGTTTCCTCTTCTCTGATATCATGCAAATATCTTTTTCAAGTTCTTTTCTGCGTTCAATAATGGCATTCCGCACTGTTTCAGGAGCCGGACCGCCTGGCAGATTCCTGACCGAGAGGGATGTATTAACGGCCAATGCATTTTCAATCTTTTCATTCGTGATACCGAGGGAGGAAAGACTTTTCCCATAATACTCTACAGCAGCGGTATCGAGGGTTGCAAGGTCAAGGGATCCATCCCTGACCGCTCGCCCGACGATATGATGGGCAGTTCTGAATGGAATATTATATTCTCTGACCAGCGTATCAGCAAGTTCAGTGGTTGTTGTTCCGCCTTTTCCTGCTTCTGCTGCCATCCGATCACGGTTGAACTGTGCAGATTCAATCATGCCTGCAAGAAGGTCAATATCCCGACGTACCTCTGAAATTCCCCGCCAGAGGTGAGGATTTACATCCTGCAGATCACGGTTGTAAGCCATGGGAAGGCCTTTGACAATCGTTACCGCCGATACAAAAGCGCCCAGGATGGTTCCGGCACGGGATCTGAGGAGCTCTGCCACATCAGGGTTCTTTTTTTGTGGCATTATGGAACTGGTTGAACAGTACCGGTCATCAAGGGTTACAAACTGAACAAATGATGAACTCCAGATGATGAGTTCCTCGCAGAATCGTGAGATGTTGGTCAGTACTATAGCATCACAGGCCAGGGTCTCTTCTGCAAAGTCTCGTGATGCAACGGCGTCCATGGAATTTTCAAGGATCTGATCACATCCAAGAAGATGGGCAGTACATATCCGGTCAAGGGGATATCCGGTCGAGGCCAGGGCTGCCGATCCAAGGGGAGAACAGTTCACCCGGCGAAAGGCATCAAAGAGCCGGTCAAAATCCCGTGAGAACATCTGTTCATATGCAAGCAGATGGTGGGCAAGGGTGACCGGCTGGGCATGCTGGAGATGAGTAAACCCTGGCATGACTGTGGTTATGTGTTCTTCTGCAACGGATAGCAGAACTTTCCGCAGTCTGGTAAGGGCTTCAAGCTGATCCAGAATGATATCCCGTGTTCTGATTCGAAGGCAGGTTGCAACTTCGTCATTTCGCGACCTTCCGATATGAAGTCGTCCACCGACATCACTCCCGGTTCTGCTGGTCAGAATTGTCTCAATACCTGCATGAATGTCTTCGTATGACGGATCAAAAGCCTCTGATGGCACACCTGATTCGTACATGGCCAAAAGTTCCTTCATCAGTGTTTTCGCATGGTCTTCATGCACGATCCGCTGTCTGGTCAGCATTACCAGATGTGCCATATCGACCAGAACATCTGAAGAAGCAATATTTCTATCCGCCTCCATGGAGGAGAGGAGTGATTCGATATCTTCTGTTCTCTCCCCAAAGAGCCGTGCCTTTCTGACGACATCTCTGGTCATAATCCCGTATATCTTTCTCGGGAGGATCATTAATGTCCACCGATAGGCCGGGCGGGCCGTTCATATCCCTCTGGGTTATCTCATCAGGATTGTTAGTACTATGAGCCTAGTCAAATGAGAAATAAATGGCTTAATAATCATTTTATGTGATATAAAAGGATATTTTATGAACCAGTATCAACCATTAGATAAGACAGGTGAGTTATCGTGAAGCATGTATGGCTTATCGTTTCTCTCTTTCTGATGACTGGTCTGGTCCTCCTCTGTGGATGTACCGGAACCCAGAAGAACCCCGCTGCTCCGGTACAGGGTGCAGCAGGTGAAAAGTCTGTTCTGAATATCGGATATCAGCCAAGTACACACCAGATGGCATTTATGACCGCCTACAGTAAGGGGATGTACAACGAAACCCTCGCCCCACTTGGCATTAAAGAGGTCAAAGCATATAGTTTCCCGACTGGTGCACCTGAGATGCAGGCCATGCTTGCCGGAGACCTTGACTTTGCATATGTCGGCGCAGCTCCATTTGTGACTGCGGTTGCAACCGGTCTTGACGGGAAAATTATCGCCGCGGCCCAGACGCAGGGTTCATCTGTTGTGCTGAAGAGCGGTCTGAACTACACCAGTCCGGCTGATCTGAAAGGACTGACGATCGCAACGTTCCCGGCAGGGACGATTCAGGATACCATTCTTCGAACCTGGCTGAAGAAACAGGGTCTTGATCCGGAGAAGGATGTTAAGATTGTTGCAATGGGACCAGGGGATGCAACCACTGCTATTATGGCTGGTAAAGTTGACGCAGTCTTCCTTCCGGCACCTTCCCCGACAACCATTGAGGAAGCCGGAGCAGGGAAGATCATCGTCCAGTCAGGAGAGATGGAGCCAAACCATGTGTGCTGTGTCCTGGTTGCCAGTGGAAAAATGATTCGGGAGCACCCCGATATCGTGACTGAAGTCTTAAAAATCCACGAAAAAGCAACGAAGTATAACCAGGAGAACTGGGAAGAAGCTGCACAGTACATGGAACAGATGACTGCCATGAACACGTCAGTCATCATGAAGTCTCTGCATGAATGGGACGGTGCCTGGGTGTCTGACCCCAACATCATCGCAGACTCGGTCACCAGCTATGCACAGGATCAGGCCGCACTCGGATACATCAAGACTCCGTTATCCGGCGATGATCTGATTGATACCAGTTTCTGGGCCAAGCTGTAAGGCTTTTACCCATACTTTTTCCTTTTCTCAAAGACCATTACTAGGTAAGGAATGTGTCAGTATGCTGACACCAATAGTGAGAAATAAACAATGACTGGAAATCTTCCGGGATTACGATCCCCCGGCTTTACGATCCTCTCAATATCTGCCCTTTTGATATTCTGGCAGGTTCTTGCGGATGAGATTGTACAAAACCGTTTTATTCTGCCATCATGTACTGACGTTATCATCGCCTTTTACGATTTGATCGTATCCGGGACCATGACTATGGACTTTGCCATCAGTATGATCCATTTCTTTATCGGACTTGGGTTGTCTCTCCTTATTGGAGTACCGACAGGTATTGTTATCGGGTGGTATCCGATAGCAAACCGTCTCCTTGATCCCATCATTGAGATCATCCGTCCGATCCCTCCTCTCGCATGGATTCCTTTTGCAATCGTCTGGTTTGGGCTGACTGACCTTGCAGCCGGGTTTGTCATTTTTATTGGTGCAGTCTTTCCGGTGCTCATCAATACCTATGAGGGCTTTCGCAATATACCCCGGATTTTTGTGGAGGCTGGAAAGATGCTCGGATGCACGAGTAATGCCGCACTCATCAGGTTTATCGCCATTCCTGCGGCTCTTCCCCATCTGGCCGCCGGATTTCGGGTAGCAAGCGGTGTTGCATGGATGTGCCTGGTTGCTGCAGAGATGTTTGGGGTATCCAGGTTTGGTCTTGGGCAGAAGATCTGGTGGTATTATAATCTCCATCAGATGGACAAGGTGATGGTCTATATGCTCATCCTTGGCTTTATCGGGCTTTTCATTGACTATCTTTTTAGATACGGGATGAACAGAACCCTGCTTAGATGGCGACAGGGAGAGGTGAACTGATATGGGCCGTGTTGAGATATCGCATATCTGCCGCGAATTTGTCAAGGAGGACGGCTCAAGGGTAGTAGCGCTTTCAGATATCACCCTGTCGATAGCGGATGATGAATTTGTCTCATTTGTCGGTCCATCAGGGTGTGGGAAGACGACGCTCCTTCGCATTATCGCTGGTCTTGATAAGGCCAGCTCGGGAGAAGTCAGGGTTGATGGTTCGCTGATCACCGGACCTGGTCAGAAAGTCGGGATGGTCTTTCAAGAGTACTCCCTCTTTCCCTGGAGAAATGTCATTTCAAATGTTGCATTCGGTCTTCAGATGAGAGGAATGTCGAAAGAGGAACGGTATGCAATCGCCCGGAAATATATCTCCCTTGTCGGTCTTTCCCAGTTTGAGCAGAGTTATCCGTATGAGTTATCAGGAGGAATGCGCCAGCGTGTTGCAATTGCCCGGGCACTTGCCACGGATCCGGATCTCCTCCTCATGGATGAACCATTTGGTGCCCTGGATGCCCAGACCAGAAATCATATGCAGTGTGAACTGCTCGATATCTGGGAGACAAAAAAGAAGACAATTTTATTTGTGACGCATAGTTGTGATGAGGCAGTTTTTCTCTCGGATCGCGTGGTTGTTCTCTCTCCCCGACCAGGTATTATCAGGGAGATCGTCAATATCCCCATTTCCCGGCCCCGTGATCGGACAAACAAGGAATTCATTGATCTCAGGCGGTGTCTCCTTGAAATGATTGAAGATGAGGAACGAGAGGAAGAAAGGATTAAGTGTAAATCCGGCAATTTATAAAAGCACATATCAATACAGGAGTTCGGGTTCATGGTCAGAAAACCAAACAGCATGTACAGAAACCTTGCAAAGAAGGCCTATACTCGCAAGGAATATATGGGAGGTATTCCGGGTGTTAAAGTTGTTCACTTTGACATGGGAAACCTGACAAGCGAATTTCCAATGGAAGTGTCCCTGGTTGTGGATGAGAGCTGTCAGATTCGGCACTCTGCTCTGGAAGCTGCCCGTATGAGCATTAACAGAAAGTTGAATAAGGAATTGGGGCGTATGAACTACCACCTCAAGCTGCGGACATATCCACACCATGTCCTGCGTGAAAATAAGCAGGCAACCGGTGCAGGTGCAGACCGTGTGTCGCAGGGAATGCGTCTTGCATTTGGTAAGGCCGTCGGAACCGCAGCCCGTGTCCAGCAGAATCAGAAGATATTTACCGTATTTTCAAACCCGGCAAGTATTGAAAAGGTCAAGGATGCCCTCCGCCACGGCGGTCACAAGCTCCCCTCTCCGACTCATCTTGTTATCGAGATGAAACAGGAATCCTGAAATTTTTATTTGAAATCTTTTTTTGCATTTTGCATCAGGTCTATACCTTCTTTCATACAGATATATCAGGTATGTCCAAATCCGGTGATCCTGATCTTCTGAACCTGATAACTGCCGCAACAGAGAAAGCAGTCCGGGATGCAGAAATATATCTTCCTGATGATGTAAAGGCACAGCTGAAAAAGGCTTTGGAACGCGAATCTGTTCTGATTGCAAAGCAAGAGCTTTTCAATATCCTGGAAAATATCTCTCTTGCAGAAGAACGTTTAACGCCGCTCTGTCAGGATACCGGAATTCCAGTCATATATGTAACACTCCCTGATGGCATGATCTGGACATCTGAAATGGAGCAGGCCATCCTGATTGGAATTCAAAACGCAACGGAACATATTCCGCTTCGTCCCAATCTTGTGGATCCCTTCAGCCGGGAAAATACCCGCACAAACACCGGCCTGTCCATGCCTCCAATACATGTGAAATCTGGTGATCGGTTTACCATTACCGTCCTTCCGAAGGGAGCAGGGTCAGAGAATGTATCCAGTATTACCATGATGAATCCTTCTGATAAGGAGCATATTCCACGGTATGTGGTTGAGACCATGCTAAAAGCCGGGGGACGCCCCTGCCCTCCGGTCATTCTCGGGGTTGGCATTGGGGGAACTTTTGATGGTGCGGCCACCCTTGCAAAGGAGGCATTGCTGGATCCTATAGATATCATGACCAGTTACGAGCAGGAGATATGCGACCGGGTCAATCAGCTGGGCATTGGGCCGATGGGACTGGGCGGCGATACAACCTGTCTTGCTGTTAAGATAAAGACTGCCGGGTGCCATACTGCCTCACTGCCGGTTGCGGTAAATATCCAGTGCTGGGCAGCCCGACGGGCGACCGTGGAGGTATCCCTATGAAACATTTCCAAGCTCCCCTTGGCGATGAAGTTCTCACGCTCAAAGCAGGAGAGATGGTAACGCTTTCCGGAACGGTCTATACGGCACGTGATGAGGCGCATCTGAAGATCATGGAGGAAGGATTTCCGTTTGATCCAAAGGGTGCCGTTATCTATCACTGTGGTCCGGTTGTTTTTGATAACCGGATTGTTGTTGCAGGACCGACAACTTCAGCACGGATGAATCGTCTGACCCGGTTTATGCTGGATGCAGGGATTCGGGGAATTATTGGAAAAGGGGGGATGTCATCAGAAGTCAGGGAACAGCTGAAGGGCAGAGCCGTGTATTTTGCCTTTACCGGTGGCTGTGCAAATCTTGCTGCTGCCAGGATGAGACTGACCGGGGTTCATTATCCGGATCTTGGGATGGCAGAAGCGGTTTGGGTGATTGAGCTTGACAAGCTCCCGCTCACGGTTGCCATGGATGCTCATGGCGGAGATCTCTTTGCCGCCGTTGAGAGGAATGCACATTTCAGGGTATGTATCCAACCAGTACGACCAGCATATGAAACTTGAGATTGACGAGTCCCGGTGCAAAGGTTGCAACCTGTGTACCATGGTCTGCCCGTATAAGATTTACAGGCCGGGGAGTCGTCCAAACCGCAGGGGGATATACGTTCCTGAACTGGATCAGCCGGAACGCTGCCCGAACTGCCGGCTCCAGGAACTGTACGGACGACGGTTATGCGGTGTGTGTGCATTAATCTGTCCTGATCAGGCAATCCGATGGGTCGCTGAAAAACCCTTTGAGCCGATGAAGGTGGTGATTGAGTATTAGCAGGATAGCGTTTATGCAGGGGAATATTGCAAGTGCTGAAGGGGCGCTTGCAGCCGGATGTACCTTTTTTGCCGGATATCCCATCACCCCCTCAACCGAGGTTGCAGAGCACATGGCAAGCCGGATGCCAAAAATAAAGGGGGCCTGCTATATCCAGATGGAGGATGAGATCGCTTCCATGGCCGCCATCATCGGGGCTGCATGGACCGGTGCACGTTCCATGACTGCAACATCCGGGCCCGGTTTTTCCCTGATGATGGAGAACATCGGGTATGCCTTTATGACCGAAACTCCCTGTGTGCTTGTAAATATTCAGCGGGGGGGTCCTTCTACCGGTCAGCCTACCATGGCAGCCCAGGGAGACATGATGCAGGTCCGCTTTGGGTCCCATGGTGATTACAGTGTCATCGCTCTCTGCCCCTCAAGTGTTCAGGAATGCTTTGATCTGACTGCAAAAGCATTCAATCTGGCAGATCGCTTCAGAACTCCGGTTTTTCTGATGGCTGATGAGGTCATCGGTCATATGCGTGAGAAGATTGAGATACCTGACAGGGTTGAGATTATCAGACCCAAACCGCTTGCTGATGGTGCACTCCCCTTTGCTCCAGGTCCGGATGGCGTTCCCGGATTTGCACCGTTTGGGTCAGGCCGGCATATCCATGTGACCGGCCTTACTCATGACGAACGGGGGTATCCTGACACAACAAATCCGTCACGGCATGAATCACTGGTCAGACGGCTAGTCTCAAAGATTGAAGATGCACGTCATGAAATCGCTGATTATACTATTGTCAATGAAGATGCAGCGTATGTTTTTGTCTGCTATGGAGCTCCGGTGAGAACGGTCAGAGAGGTTGTTGAGCGACAGAAGGTACCGGGAACCGGCTATCTGCAATTACGTATTGTCTGGCCGTTTCCTGAAAACCTTCTTTCCCGCTTCCCCAATGTCCGGGCATTTATTGTCCCTGAAATGAACCTCGGTATGATGGCACGGGAGATCGGACGGCATGTAAGGACTCCGGTCATTCCTGTGAGCAGGCTTGGTGGAGATCTGCATACTCCTGAAGAGCTGGTGCAGGCTATCAGAACTGCCGGAGGGATCTGATGAGAGAGGACTGGCTGAGAGAGGACCGGCTTCCCCATATCTACTGTGCCGGATGTGGAAACGGGACTATTATGAATTGTGTTCTTGAAGCCGTGGAGAGGATCGGATGGGAAAAGAACGAGACTGTATTCCTTTCAGGTATCGGGTGTTCATCACGGGCGCCCGGATATATCCTGACCGATTCCCTGCATACCACCCATGGACGGGCAATAGCATTTGCAACCGGCGTGAAGATGGCAAATCCGTCACTGCATGTTATTGTATTTACCGGAGACGGGGATCTGGCAGCGATTGGCGGGAATCATTTCATTCATGCGTGCAGAAGAAATATCGACATTACCGTTGTCTGCATGAATAATCATATCTATGGAATGACCGGAGGGCAGGGTAGTCCGACCACACCGATTGGAAAGACCTCAACGACGACTCCATATGGGGCAAAGGAATCACCCTTTGATCTTGTCGATCTTGCTATCGCTGCCGGAGCAAATTATGTCGCCCGATGGACCTCATTTCACGTCAAACAACTGACCGATGCGGTGCTTACCGGTCTTTTGACACCCGGATTCTCTCTTATTGAGGTCCGTTGTCAATGTCCGACGTCGTATGGAAGACGGAATAAATACCGCGAACCGGTGGATTACATGACCTATCTGAAGACCCATGCGATCCTGAAAGAGAAGTGGGAACGGACAGCCGGGCCACGTGATGAACTCCCGTCAGACTCATTCCTGGTCGGCGAGTTTGTACGGAGAAACCGACCGGTTATGGGGGTGTCTGATGAGACATGAAGTCAGGTTCTCCGGATTTGGAGGACAGGGAATCATTCTCTCTGCTGTTATCCTTGGCCGGGCAGCAGCACTCTATGATGAGAAGTATGTTGTACAGACCCAGGTATACGGACCTGAGGCACGAGGTGGCGCATCAATGAGTGCGGTGATTATTGATGATGAACCGATTCTCTTCCCTAAGGTGCGGGATCCGGACACCTATGTTATCATGAGTCAGCAGGGATTTGAAAAATACGGGCGAAATCCCCGGAATGATGCAGTAATGCTTCTGGATTCAGGTCTGGTTCATGATCGTCCTGCATGCAGGTGGGTAGGTATCCCTGCAACCCTTGCGGCAAAAAAAGAGCTTGGACGGGAGATTGTTGCAAATATTATCATGCTTGGTGCATTAACCACCGCGACAACCGTTGTATCAGGTCCGGCCCTTGAAAAGGCAATACTTGACAGTGTTCCAAAAGGAACCGAGGATCTCAATATCAGGGCGATGAAGCGTGGTCAGGAGCTTGGCATAGAGGGTGATACATCATGAAACTGAAAGAATATGAAGCAAAGGAGATTTTGCAGAAGGCAGGCATACCTATCCCCCGCGGTGTAGTCGTACAGAAAGGAGCAGATTATCTGGTCAGTCCGGATATCAGGGAGGCGGCCGTGAAAGCACAGGTTGAGGTAGCCGGACGGGGGAAAGCCGGCGGCATTCTCATGGCGGATTATGCGGGCATCAGGAAGACCGTTGACCATCTCTTTCAGACCACAATCAAGGGTATTCCGGTTGAAGCGATCCTCATCGAGGAGAAACTGCAGATTCAACACGAGTACTATCTCTCCATAACGATTGATCGATCACAAAAGGCACCGGTTATTCTGTTCACGTCCGAAGGCGGTGTCGATATAGAAGAAGTCGCACAGAAAAATCCGGCAGCAATACGCAAAGCGGCAGTGTTCCCTCTTCTTACCACCGTTCCGGGATATACCATCAGGTACCTGCTGCATGACGCTCCCACGGAGATTGCCCCCATCATTCAGAAACTGTATACGGTTTTCATGGCGCAGGATGCCCTTCTTGCTGAGATTAATCCGCTTGTCATGACTCCGGACGGTCTTTTTGCAGCGGATGCAAAACTTATCCTTGATGATAATGCCCTGGCCCGTCATGGCATCAGGGAGAATCGTGATCTTTCAGAACGTGAACGTCAGGCTGCCGCCCATGGATTCTCGTTTGTAGAACTTGACGGAAATATTGGTGTTATTGGAAACGGGGCCGGGCTCACCATGGCTACCGTTGACCTCATTAACCGTATCGGAGGAAGACCTGCAAATTTCCTTGATGTCGGTGGTGGTGCTGACCGGGTCAGGGTGGCTCATGCAGTCCAGCTGCTTGGTTCCATGCCTGATGTGACGGTCATCATCGTCAATCTTCTTGGTGGCATTACCCGGTGTGATGAGGTGGCCGCAGGTATTATTGAGGCTGGTGTCAGTCAGAAGATTATTGTTCGTCTGGCCGGGACAAATGAAGCCGAAGGAAAGGCCCTTCTTTCTTCAAAAGGATACCTCATGCTGGATACGATGGAGGAAGCGGTGGCAGCGGCGGTGGAGGCTGCATCATGATTTACGCCGATAAAAATACCGGGGTGATCGTCTGTGGTGCTACCGGGAACCAAGGCTCATTTCATATCGACCGGATGAATCAGTACGCCCGTTCTGTCGGTGGGCGGGGTGTCGTGGCCGGGGTAACTCCGGGAAAAGGCGGACAGGAGGTGCATGGCGTCCCGGTCTATAACTCTGTTCTTGAGGCAGCAGAGGAACAGAATGCACAGGCAGCGGTCCTTTTTGTTCCTGGATCTGCAGCCG
>NZ_DAONKG010000064.1:0-11412 GCF_035406105.1 Methanospirillum sp. | reverse complement strand
TATTTTTAATCTCATTGAAGTCTCCTTTGTACTCCTCTGTGATCTTTGGCGGGATGTCTCCTTTACTGATTCTGTCGATATATTCAGCAGAAACATTGATTGGTCCGATGTATGCATCAAGCATGTCGTTGATGCCTTTGATCATCCGTCCGTTCTCGCCCGGATACCGTGTATGATCAGCCCTGACATCGAGTTTCCCCTGGAGTGCAGCATCAATGAGCATCTTGATGTCATCATTTCTCATATGGACAACATCAATGAGAGCATTGAGGTTATTTTTAATCTCATTGAAGTCTCCTTTGTACTCCTCTGTGATCTTTGGCGGGATATCTCCTTTACTGATTCTGTCGATATATTCAGCAGAAACATTCAGGGGACCAAGATATGCATCAAGTATTTTATTCATTCCTGCAATCAAATTTCCATGATAACCAGGATATTTTGTAGGATCAGCTCGTGCATCGAGAATACCCTCCTCTGCTGACCGGATGAGATTATTCACGTCCTCTCCCCGCATCCTGGAAACACGGATGATCTGGTTTAGGTTCTGAATTAGTCTCTTAAATTCTCCCTTAAACTGGTTTTCATCATTGATGTCAGGAATCTTCCCTGCAGCAAAATCTGAAATCCCGGCAGATACCAGACGAACAGGAATAGTAACCGCTTCAATGCCCTGATCAAGATGCTCGACAATATCAGCAAACCCCCCCCGGTATTTTGCAGTATCAATGCGAAGGGTAAGATCACCCTGATCAAAGGTATTTGAAAACCGGGCAATGTCCTTTTCCAGCATAAACAGGCTTGAACGTATAGATTCGATGGTATCAGTAATATCAGAAAATTTTCCTGGAAGTTTCATTACTTCTGTCTGAAAATCTCCTTTTTGAATCGAACCAAGTGATGAACGGATACTATCGAGATTGTTCAGATATACATCCAGCATATCATTGAAAAGGGAAGCAATCTCACGGTCATTTTCAGTCATCCTGCTTAAATCCACTCTGGTATCTGATAAACCGGATTTATGAAATTCAATAACTTTCTTTATTTCAGACTGGAGGTAATCATAACCAGCTGCGTACATGGAATCATCAGTTCCCTGCCTACCCATATATTTCACCCGATTAATTTTGTAAATTATGGAGAATTTATGTTATCATTATATTTATAGTGCAATGCTGAAAATCCAGGAATAATCAGATTAAAAACTGATAAATAATGTTGGTAAATTAAGTTTACACGTATAAAGTTCATATAAATGGATTTATATCATATACACGATGCGAAAAATAAGGTAAAATTTAATAAAAATTAAACAGTTTTTTCTTCGCCAGGTTGCATCACCGGGTTCTCTTCCGGTGGGTTGCTGACCAGGGGTTCTTTCTTTTCATCATAATTTAGAGTCCAGTTCACTTCTGGCATATCAAGAAGCATTGCCTCCGTCTCTTCGGTGAGGTTGCCACTGATCTTTGTTCCGGTGAATGGCCCCCATGTTCCATCAGAGTATGAGAAGATTCCTTCAAGGGCTGTGGAGTTCAGGAATGTAATCGTCATGACACCGGCTGAGTAGGGTGGCTGATATGTTGGCTCCTCCCACCAGATACCATCCATGGCAGGTAATGTTTCATTTGAGTAACTGAAATTACCCTGGAGGTATCCCTGATTATCACCATTCTTATATGAACCACGGATGATGTCATCACCAGTCAGTTTCAGATTCATCTCACCAAGAAGATCTGTATCCCATACACCGGTAACATCTTCTATCTGTGTTCCATTTGCCATGAATGCCCAACTTCCAAAGTCCCAGGACGAGAATGAATACCTCCCTCCCCATCCCGTTCCCCATGGAAAAATTCCTCCATATGAAGTACTGGACTGTTGGCTGTAACTCTGAGAATATCCACACTGTGTTCCAAACCATGGATCCCATGCACAACCTGAAGACGACTGAAATTGTGAAGAAAAGCTGGATGAGTACCAGGCTGATCCAGTCGCCACCAGAGAGAGAACCATGATGAATACACTAACCATGAATACGGTAATCCGCTTCATATATTGAAATCAGTACCTCTAGTAAAAAAGTATTATGCAATGCTGATCAATCATGCAGCATTGGCATATGCCTTCTCTGATTCACTAAATCTCCCCATTGCTTTCAATACATCACCCAGGTTTTTCCAGGCTGATTTATATTTTGGATCCAGAATAACTGCTTTCTCAAGGGATTCGACCGCTTCAGGATATTTGCCTGCTAAAAACAGGGTATATCCCTTGTTATTAAGGATAAACGCATTTCCAGGGTCAATCGAGAGACCTTTGTCGTACATTTTTACAGCCTCCTCGTATTGTCCTGCGCGAGTAAGAATATTCCCAGCTTTATTCCATGCATCCGTCAGTGATGGATTAATCTCCAGAGCTTTCCGGTAGAGATCCAGTGCCCGTTCTGATTGTCCCGTCTTATCATAAGCAAATGCCAGATTAACCAGTGAATGAGTATCACGGTTGTCAAGTGATATTGCTTTTTCAAAGAAAGGAATAGCTTCGGCATACTTTTGCATATCAACCAAAAGAATATCCCCTGCGGTAGACCAGAGTTCAGGTTTCTCTTTATAAATATTCAGAATGGTATTCAGGTCCTGCATCGCCTCATCAAATCGCTTTAATTCCTTCAGACAAAGTGCTTTATCACGCCATGCCTGATAGTTGGTTGGAGAGAGTGCGATTGCATTCTCATATGCTTCTATAGCTTCCAGATAGTCACTGCTACCCATCAGAATTTTTCCTCTCGTTACAAAATCATCAGCAGTTTTGGGCTCAGGAAGAGGTCCAAGTTCTGCCAGGACCTGAGGGGATAAAGACTCGCCGGTATACCGTAACGGTAATTCATCAGAATTCCCCGTATAAATCATATAGGGAAGATCACAGATACCATCAGAATTTTTATCCTGACAGGTTTGGGAGTACCCTTTCCCATCAGGGAGAGCCCATACATTACCGGCTTTCATCGGGCCGCCGATGATATTTGTACCCGCTGCCAATGGTTCATTCCATTGGAAATTCGGTTTTCCTCCTTCCTGAATATGAACATTCTGGAAATTTTCCAGATAATTGTTCGTAATCCGGTTTATCTGATCTGAACCGACAGCATTCGTAATCAAAATACCTTCTGCAAAATTCGCGATAATACGATTATCTGAAATGGAATTATGACCGGAGGGCTGAAGCATGATGCCGGTTGCATCATTTCCGATGATTTCATTAAAAGTTATTATATTATTATCAGAATAATAATTATTTAAACCCCGGATATTTCGAATCAGACGGTTTCCTGATATGGTATTTTCTGAACTTTCTGAGAGCAGTATTCCTGATGGATTGTTTTTCTCACATGTATTATTCGTGATTACGTTTTTATGACCGGATAATACAGTTATACCCCCATTTCTGTTCCCTCCACAAAAGTTATTATCGATTGTTATAACACTGGCTCCATGATCAAGTTTTATACCATCATAATAATTATCCGTGACAAGATTTTTCCGAATCAATCCTGACGTTGATCCATCAAGGACAATGCCATACAGGTTCTTCATAATCTGATTATCTTCAATGATGAGATCTGTTGAATCAGCATCAGCGTGAACACCTGCAAATCCATTTCCGATGGATAATGAATTTTGAATATGGACATTTTGAGAGTTGGAGATATCAACTCCCTTCGTATTATATAATAGGTTGCATGAATCTATCATCAAATTCTGAACTCTTTTTGCAGATATACCAGTATATGTTCCAGTCACATTGAGGTTGGTTATAGAGATGTTGGTGACAGGTCTGTTTTCAGGTGACCAGATAAGGATTCCAGTCTGTAATACTGGCCCTTCTGTTCCAAACCTGATAGAAATCCCTGAAATTGTGTGTCCTTTTCCATCAATACTGATGTCTGAACCGGTAATAGTCAGAATAGATTCTGAATAATCAATGATATCGGAGCCGAGTGAATAGGATCCAGGATGAGAGAGTACTGCTGGTTCTGTAATAATATATTCATTCGTCTGCACTGGTTCAGGAGTGCCGGTGATCTCAGGGAGAACCGTTGTCTGATTCATTCCGGTAAATTCCTGGTTTTTCCCGGAGTTTTTCAGATAATTATCCATTGAAAGAGCATCTGCAAGACCATATCCATATACGGGATCCCATCCGGGGCTTCCCATATCGATTGCACTATGATAGAGGGCCTCCCGCAATTCTTCATTTGATACAGAAGGATACAGACTTTTTAATAATGCAAGTAATCCTCCGATATGTGGTGCTGCAGCACTTGTCCCGGTGAATATTTTCGGAAACCCTCCTGATCCTGATACTTCAACAGCATCTACACCCGTAATGTCCGGCTTATCTCTGATAGCAGGGACCGGGTGTATAATAGTGACTGTGCCCCGTGATGAAAATTCCTGTATTTTTTTATCATCTGCAGAAACAGTAGCAACTGATATAATATTTGGAACGGCCGCCCATCCAATGATCGAGTCGTCAAGACTTAAATACTCTTTTCCTACCGTGACACGTGACGGGTCAGACTCAAGGAGGAGTTCTATGTTTGATCCTTCACCTTTTCCTTCTTTCGCCCTGACTCTAATTTCTGCTTTCTGAGTTTTATCTCCTACGTTCTGATAATTAATTTTTTCATATGGTCTCTCTTCTCCTGTCTGAACCTTATTGGAAATTGCAATATCAGAATCACTCTGGAGATCATGGATAAAAAGATCAAAGTCATTTGATGCTGCATTAAATGGATCATCCCATTGTAAATGCACTTTGACTCTTCCACCTGGCTGAATTTCTAAAGGAATTCCTGTTGAACCATTAAATGAATGATACCCGTCCCCCCCATCAGTAAAGGTTCCTTGATAATGGGAATTTGCGGTATTACCTGCAGAACTGACAATCAGTACACCCGGATTTTCCTCAAGAATTCTCGATACCTCTTGCGCAAGATATCCATCTTCAAAATAGGGCACCTCATAATTGAAAACATCCTCAACTATGATTGTTGCGCCTGCTTTGATGAGATTATTAAAAGCTTTAATAAAATTCTCTCCTGTGCCTCCCCCAAGATCATGATAGATCAGAGTTGCACCTGGAGCAATATCATGAATAATCTCCATCATAGCCGTTCCTTCTGCACCCTTTCCATCCTTTAAAACAATCACATTTTCCGGAAGGTCACCCAGTGATTGGGCATTCGAAAGGCCCTTTGCCCCATTTGAAATTACTCCAACGATGACACCAGTTCCATCTGCAGTTGTGGCATTTCTCAGTTGATCGGTCTTTAGTATGCCATCTCCTGCAGTCTGGACTGAACCTGCACCTGAAACAGGGTAACAAAGAGTTACGATAATGGCGAAAATTATGAGATATTTTATAAAGCTGTTCTGTTTTGTCTGTTTATTTTTTATTGTCATGGTTTATCATTTCCGAGAGGTACTGGTCTTTTTTTCATTGAGAGAATACAAAGGTATGGTCTGAAGGCATGGTGATGTTATTCCTCCCCATGTTGTTATCATCACATGAATCCACCTCATTGCATATATCATCCGGATGACAGTTCTGAATAAGGGGTTTATCCAAATCATTGGTGAAATCCTTGTTACAATCGATACAATAACACTATAACTCCGAGTCATTGTATCGGATAAGATAACATTTAGAAGTATCCGGAATGAGGTTTTTGTTTCATCAGGAGAGAAGATACCCCTCCCCCAGGAGGGCATTTGATGACTTTACACAGTGCCTTTCCGGTTGGTAATATGTGGTACAAAAGAGTGCTCTGAATTACTTTCTTTCATCATATTCATCCTGCGTACCTGTTTCATTCATAAAAAAGACATTTTGAGTCAGGTTAATCTGGACTGGTGGTGTCTGAGGGTGTTCACGTAGAGAGGGCTGTGTGGGAGTAGGGATACGTGAAGGAGGAAAGGTTGGTACAGGTGTTTGTTTTTGCCAATAATAGTGGTACTTACTGGGATTGGATAGTGAATGTGTCTTTCCCGGATTGATTTACAATTTATATGTTTGCTAAAGAATACTGACCGGTGGAATAGCAGGAGTTGTCGTTTCAAGGTGAAGGTTCAGGAATGGTGAAGGGATGGCTGATAAGATATTTGTACCTGTTCCTTCTCTTCATATACGCCATTTTTATTGCAATCATGACAATACCCGGATGGGTATATAGGATAGGCTATAATAGATATATCTAATAATTGACCCTGTTTATTGGATGTACTCTCGTCTGCTGAATTGGTCTTTTTTTGCGTATTTATTATCAGGATTGTCGTTTCCATTTGGTTATGATTTCTTATGCTCTGTCCCATGACAGGTTTTCATTTTTCATTGTCAAATAATGACCCATTATATATGTTATAAAATTGCGCGAGAGGAATGGTATCAGATGGGCATTCTGTTACCAAACCCCACTTAATTTTAGAAGAGAGATATGTTGCAGTTCTATGAACGTATGGTGAGATAAATGGTGATGTATAAAAAGAAAAGATTAAATTGATTAATACCCGCAACAACCGGTTGGATATGGGGTCGGGTAACTGGTTGGATGATATGTCGGATAATACGTCGGGTATGTATAGATAGTAGTCATCGATATTTCCTCTGAATATGAAAATGGTACAGAAGAACTTGCTGGAGCTTTGGTTGGTTCAGGTGTTCCGTTTGGATCATCACATATCCCGTCATAATTCAGATCAGGGCAGGGGACAACTCCTGTGGGAAGACCCGTAGGGACTGCTGTGGGTTCTGCATTCTTTAGAGTATATATATCCTCCCGTCTGTTATCCCGGATGATATTGTCTTCCATTATTGTGTTTACACTCCCAATGGTATCGATTCCATAGAGATTTTTCTCAATGGTGTTTCCTTTGACCAGGTTATTGGATGAACCATCTTTAATGGCAAGTCCTTTATATGAATTTCCTGACAGGAGACAGTTTTCTATCACTCCATTATCAGATCCATACAGACTAATTCCGATTGCGTTGTGAGAGAGCGTACATCCATCTATAGTGAGTTGATCCAGTTGTTTCCCGATGATTGCGTTTGTCGCACCTTCGATAACCATATCTTTAATGACGATATTCTTTAATTTTCCTGAATCCGGGGGCTGGATAAGGATTGCATTTTGATCAATTGGTGCATTATCAATAAACTGGACACTCAAACCCTCAATTTTCTTACCTGCACCAAGGATGGTCACATCAGAAGACATGATGGTAATAATGGATCCGGCTGAGTGAGAGATATCCTTTCCAAGAGTATAAATCCCAGGTGCGGTTATAATAACTGGACCGGTAATCTCACCTGAACCAGATACCATCACTGGTGGTTCTATCACTGATTGTATCTGTCGTATCGGTTTTTGCGCCAACGATGGATCCAAAGGATTATTTGGGGATAATCCTTTTAATTTTTCATACATTTTCATTGCATCAGGCAATCCATACCCAAAAGCAGAATCCCAACCCGGTTCTCCTAATTCAAGGGTTGTGGAAAGCAGGGCATCTCTCATATCATCAGCAGGAATGGTAGGAAAAAGACTCCATTCAAGTGCCAGCAACCCTGCAATGTGTGGAGCAGCTGCGCTTGTACCGGGAAATATTTTTGGAAATCCCCCGGCCCCTGAAACAGCAACCTTACTTATCCCGGTTATATCAGGTTTTTGTCTGACGGTGTTCTCTGGATATGTTACGGTCACAAATCCTCGTGATGAATATCGTTCAATGGCATTGACTTTTTCCGGAGAAATTGCAGCCACAGATACTACTTTTGGAACTATTGCCTGTCCGATAATGGAATCCTCAATGACCAGATGTTCTCTGTTTATGTACACCTTATCTTTTTGTGCATTGATGAAAATCTCAATATTTTTATCTTCTGCCGACGGGTTTTCTTTTTTAACTCTGAGTTCTCCCTGAACCAGATGCATGCCATCATTGATGTAGGTGAATTTTTCTTCAGGAATGGTTGTGCCATCCTGAACCCGCTCACTCAGTGCAATGAGCTCTCCATTTTCTTCAAGGTACAAATTGTAATCATTTACCGAGCTGCCATACATATCATCCCATTGTAAAAAGGCGGAAAACATACCACCCGGCTGAATTGCAATGGGAATTCCTTTCATACCATTAAATGAATGATAACCGGTTCCGTCATCGGAAAATTTGTCCTGGTAATGAATTTCAGCATTATTTCCGGCAGCACTCACAATAATGACTTCAGGATGTTCCTCTAAAATCCGATTTATATTTTGAGCAATATACCCGTCTTCGAAATATGGTACCTGTAAAAAACCGACATCATCAACAATAATTCTGGCACCTGCATCTATGAGCGATTCTATGGCATAAATAAAATCATTTTGTGCACCCCCACCAAAATCATGATATATGAGAGGTGCGCCAGGAGCAATATCATGAATGATCTCCATCATCGCTGTTCCCTCACTCCCTTTCCCGTTCATGAGAATAAGAATGTCCTCTGGAAGATCTCCTGATTGTTGGGCCTGCATAAGTCCTCGTGCTCCATTTGAGATGACTCCCACGCCAATACCTGACCCGTCTGCTCCGGTCAGATTCCGTAATTGATCGGTTTTCATTATTACATCACCGATTGTATATGCCTGACCTGCTCCTGCACCTGGAGAAATACAAAAAAGGATGAATAAAAAAATAATTATGAATTTAAAAAATAACTCTGACAGAAAATTTTTTGCCCCTCTTTTCATCTCATCATAACTGTCAATAGGTAAGTCCATGTGTTCTTCATCAATGTCCGATATAATAAAAATTTGTACGGTTACGTAAAAAAATGATAATTATATTAGATTTGAGTGTCTTTCGTTAATTCTTCATCACATTGTCCATTACCATCAGAATCCATGCAGAATTCAGCAAAGGTACATTCAGATGGTTCAGAACAGTTCATGATTAAGAGAATATCAGAATCGCAGATATTATCCCTGCTTCCCATATAATCAAGACCCCATTTTTCATTACAGAGAATAATGGCATAATCATTCATCGTACATGTCCCATCGTCATCAATATCAAGACAGTATTCACAATCCTGATCAGGATCACAAGTACCTATTGATCGGATCCCGCTTTGTGGAATAATCAGGTCTGACTTAAGGTAATTTATCGTTGATTGCGGGGTTTCACTCAGACCCCCTTCGGCAGATACACCGGATGACGTACCAGATGGGGTGATCGGAAGGTTAATCTGTATAGGAGTCTGAGGCTCTTCACTTACACCTCCCGTCTGTGTATCTGGTTTTGCTCCGGCTACTATTGTTCCTGATGATTCCGAATCATCACAGACTCCATTCTGATTACAGTCATCACAAAAACCTGAAGGACAGGATGTACAGATAATTCTGCATGGATGTGTTGCAGTCGATGACGGTACTGTCGGTGACTGACCTGCCGCAACGATTGGCGATGCTCCGGTATAAGGAGAGATGGTCTGGGCAGGAGGTGGCGTTGTTCCGGTTTGTTGTCCTTGTTGTCCGGATGGCCCGGTAATTGGGGAAGGCGTGGCAGAATTCATGATTGCTCCCCCGGTTTTCATATCAATAAATACACCGGACTTCGGATCATAATAAAATTGTGCATACATTTTTCCTTCTTTCGTATACTGAGTAATTAAAAACCATCCATACGTTGGCGAATAGAATTTTTGAAGAACATTATCAAAGAACCAGTTCGTTTGTGTAATTGGGTCAGAAAATGTTCCGGATCGTGTTCCGGGTTTCCATTGTGGAGGAATTATCTCATTTGCCGGGATGGTCCCCGGACCTCCTGAAGTCTGCTGGCCGGCCGGTTTTGATGGTGTTCCTCCGGTCATAACCAGGGTAGATGTACTAAAGCCAAGGTTACTAGATGAACTGCTGGAGGATGAAAACCCTCCTGATGAACTGGTTGACGATATTCCTGAAGACATTGAGAATGCCGATCCACACCAGACCACCAGAAGGAGTATGCACACAGCCACTCCGGTCAGTTGAATAATTCGTTTTAAATTCATGAAAATCTCCCCTGTAAGATAATTTTTAATGTGTAACTCTTCATTCAATTATACAAAACGTATGTATTAATTAGAGGATTGTCACCTGCAGCGTGCTCATACAATCATTTTCTTTCATTGATTCTCCTGAAATTGCATTCATGGAATATACTCCCGGTGAAGCTTTACTGGTATCAATGGTCACGGTATGGGTACCATTTTTATCCAGTGCCATCAGGCCATATAATCCTGTTGCATTTGGTGTTTGATTACTACCAGTCAGTTCTGAAAGAGATGTGCCGGATTTTTTGTCAGGTATAAAAGAACCAATGGTATACGGTCCCTCAGGGTGATCAAATATCATATCTTCATCACTGATGAGAGGATACGTGAACGTTTCAGAAGATGTATTATTTGATGTAATCCAGAAGTATACCTTTTCAAGAGGGTCTTCGGTTATGGTGATCTGGATATTCTCACCTGATTGAACAGATTCAGATTCTGATATCACTGATAATCTTGAATCACAAGTACTACTAGTATCTGAAACGGTGTTCATCATAAAGGAGGGTTCCGGTTCAGATATATCTGATATTGGTGCGCTTTGGACAGGAGTACTGACACTTGATGGAGTTACAGGTGCTGATGAAATCCCCTGGTTATCCGGTATGGCAGAACCTGCTGTCACAGTAATATAATTTTTCCGTTCTTTCATCCCGGTACTAGAATCTTTGGAAATTTTTAAGATGACCGTATAGGTTCCCGGGGATGAGTAAATATGTACCGGATTTTTATCATTGGATGTCGTTCCATCCCCAAAATCCCATACCCATGTCTTTGGTTCTCCTTTTGACATATCAGTAAAAGATACTGCCAATGGCGCAGGCCCTGTCTGTGGACCTCCGGTAAAATCTGCAGAAAAGGATGGAACAGCAATGGGAATTACCGGCATAAACGGATTGGCAGAGACTGAAATCAAGTTTTTGAATACAGCGGTGTCTGATGCTCCCTGACTATCAATGACCAGAAGAGAGACGGTGTATATTCCTGGTGCCATATAGGTATGCATCGTTCGTGGGCCGTCCCCGGTGTATCCATCTCCAAAATCCCAATGCCATTCAATCGGTTTTCCCACTGATGTATCGGTATACATGACATTGAGCGGGGCTGTTCCCTGAATCGGTCCGATTTGTGCATCAGCCTTCAATGCAGAACCCTGCACACTTACAAATCCTGTAATTATGATAAAGAGGATAAGGTATTTCCAACAATTGTTTCGATTCCCCATTGTCAGCCCTCCATGAGATCTGATATGGTCAAGAGTGACGGATGAGA
>NZ_DAONKG010000063.1:0-11430 GCF_035406105.1 Methanospirillum sp. | reverse complement strand
GAGATATCGATATGATGCATACCATAGCATCTCTCTCGCTGGTACTTTATAGGTTCAGATTGCAGATCTGTGAGAATGAATAAGGGAGTAATACTCTATCCCTGTTACTTTGACAGTGAGCTGATGCGGTCAGAAGGGCGCAGAGTCTCCCGTACCATGGGTGTCACTCATCCTGAGCCAGGAGACATCGAACGTATATTAAAAACAAACAACATCCCTTTCACCCGTGAATCAAAATCCCACCCGTCATATTGGTGGAAACACCAGGGACGATTCGTTGTTGAGTATCCGGGAACAAAACATGAACTCATCTCTCTGATCAGTTCCGGATTGAAAGGCACAGGTAATAAGAGTTAATATGTACGATTTTCACACCCATACGCTCCTCTCTGATGGAGACCTTCTTCCGTCCGAACTTCTCAGGCGTATGCAGGTGCTTGGATACACGGTGGTTGGTATTACTGATCATGCTGATGCCGGCAACATCGACGAGATCCTTTCAGCACTTCACAAAGTTGAGAAATCAGCCACATCTATAGGTATCAGACTGCTCACCGGTGTTGAGCTGACACATGTGCCGCCCGTGCACATACCCAAGCTTGCCAGGTATGCGAAAGAGAAAGGAGCGGACATTGTGGTTGTCCATGGTGAAACACCGGTAGAACCGGTAATGCCTGGAACAAACCATGCTGCAGTGACCTGCCCCTTCGTAGATATTCTTGCCCATCCGGGTCTTATTACCAGAGAGGATGCATCCCTTGCCGGAAAACATAACATAGCCCTTGAAATAACCGCACGAGGAGGGCACAACCGGACAAACGGACATGTTGTAAGGGTTGCAGAAAGCACCGGCTGTATCCTGGTAGTGGATTCTGATGCACATCACCCTGGTGATCTGATGTCCGAACGGGACCGTGAGATTGTCGCATCTGGTGCCGGAATCTCTGGTGAATTACTTAAAAACCTTCTTACCACAGAGGGAAATGAATTTTATCAAAGGTTTACGTAATACTTAATAGTTCCCATAACATATAAGTACTTCGTATTTGCACATATATAGGTTGCTTATCTTATCTCCGGTGGGGGAGATACAGACATTTCTGGGGGCGATGCTTTGGCACGGGCTATTGGAAGAGTTATCAGTAAATTTGGGCAGCACATCCTGATTGTTGAATGTGATGCCGCAAAACTTCCACGCCTGTACAGCAAAGTTCTTGATAAACGGTGGAAACCAGTGGGGAAACTTATCGATATTTTCGGTAATGTCACATCACCATACGCTGCGGTGTTGACTACTATCGAGGAGCCATCGCGCCTGATCGGCGAGAAGCTCTTTATTAAATAGAGGAAAGAATGTCAGAAGAGATTGAGAAACTCCGGACCCTTCAGAAGGAACGTGAAGCCTTAAAAAACAGGCTTACCGGGAAGGTAACTGAAAAACAAAAGAAGATTGAGAACCAGACCGAATCTCAATGTCCTGAGTGCGGCAGCAGGCAACTTGTACATGATTATGAACGGGCTGAGCTTGTCTGTCAGCAGTGCGGTTTGGTTATCGATGCAGAATTTATCGACCGTGGTCCTGAATGGCGGGCATTTGACCATGATCAACGCATGAAGAGATCCCGTGTTGGTGCACCGATGACTTTTACCATCCATGACAAGGGCCTCTCCACCATGATTGACTGGAGAAACCGGGACAGCTATGGACGGGCAATATCATCAAAAAACCGGGCACAGCTCTATCGTCTCAGAAAATGGCAGCGTCGAATCAGGGTAAGTAATGCAACCGAACGGAACCTTGCCTTTGCGCTGTCTGAACTTGACCGGATGGCTTCAGCACTCGGTCTTCCCCGTAATGTCAGGGAGACTGCAGCCGTTGTGTACCGTGATGCAGTTGATAAAAATCTTATTCGTGGCCGGAGTATTGAAGGAGTCGCTGCAGCTGCATTATATGCCGCATGCCGGCAGTGTAGTGTTCCCCGGACGCTTGATGAGATTGCTGAAGTATCACGGGTATCCAGAAAAGAGATCGGGAGGACATACCGGTTTATTTCACGTGAGCTGGGTCTGAAACTCCTCCCGACATCGCCAATTGATTATGTACCCCGGTTCTGTTCAGGGCTTCAGCTGAAAGGAGAGGTCCAGAGCAGGGCGGTTGAGATTCTCAGACAGGCAGGAGAACGTGAACTGACATCAGGACGGGGGCCAACCGGGGTTGCCGCTGCCGCCATTTATATATCCTCAATCCTTGGCGGTGAACGGAGAACTCAGCGCGAAGTAGCAGAAGTAGCCGGTGTGACAGAAGTGACTATTAGAAACCGGTATAAGGAACTGGCAGAAAAATTAGATATCGAGATCATTCTCTGATCTCCTTTTCGGGCTCGTAGATCAGTGGGAGATCGCTGTGTTCGCAACGCAGAGGCCGCGGGTTCAAATCCCGCCGGGTCCACTCTTCTTTTCAGATACCTGTCTGACAAGACAGGGAAGGTTAATAATACTCCGGAGGGTTCCAGGCAGAAGATGGTGCTGCATGCCCTCCATTCCCATGACCGAGAAGTACAGATAGACTACATCATCATCCGTGATGATCTCAGGATCCATTAGCCATACACCTGGCTCCATGGTTTCAAGGATCTGAATCGGTGGAACCCTGGAGAAATCCAGTCCGTCATCTGATAGTGAGAAAAATATCCGTTGTCCCTTTGATTTTGGAGTGGTATCCACATAAAAAATGCCTGTTCTTTTATCAGGAAGGAGTATCATCGTCGGATCTGTCCCATATCTGATACGAACTCCATCCTCCTTTTTCCAGGAGAGGCCCATATCATCTGATATTGCACTTTTTATACCCTCACCCGGGATACTATAATACATCCTGATAGTTCCGTTATCATAGATAATTCCTGTTGGAACTGAAGGAGAGCCTGAAGTACCCTCGCTCATCTCGCCATCAATAAATATCTCTTCCTCGCCGGAAAATGTTCTCCCATCCTGAGAAGGAACCGAATACAGAGCGTGCCGGGATCCAGCCGTCTGGCGGAAAACCATCCGGTATGATCCGTCAGGAAGGGCATATACCCATGGTTCTGTTCTGAATACAGTCCCCTTTGACGGCACCCCGAGGCATGGTTCATTCATTTGCTCCCAGGAGATGCCATCAGAGGAGTGCATACACATAATTCCCTCTTCCCACCCGCTATAATAGGCCATCAGTGTCCTATCAGGCATACGAAGGAGATCAAAGGCAGTTCCATCAAGATCAGACGGCTCAGGGGTTCCAACACATTCCCCTATCCGAACCATGGCTGGTATCTGCTTTTCTTCTGAATTTAAAAATGAAAACGATATAGATGTTAATTCTCCTGCTTTGACAGATATATTTTCTGTCTGTGAAAAGAATCCCTCAGGGGAGGCCTGAACCAGATGATACCCCTCCTGAACAGAATCAACATGTACTGGTGATAACCCGGTGTATACATCATCGATATACACAGGAACCTTTGGTATATCAGTAGTTATCTCAATAGAGCCATATTCTGCTGCTACAGGAACCATGATAAAAAAAAAGGAGGTGACCATCAGCAGCAGAATCTTCATATGATGAGATCTGTCAGACCAAGATATGTATTTTCGGTTGAACCAGTCCGTTTATCATTGAAAAAATCTCTGATTTGACTCTGTTGTTATTCTCAATACCAGACATCGCATACATGGTTCGTATCCCTCATCCAAAAACACAGAGAATTATTCGGATCGTCAGATACATATAAGTGGCCGCATAATCTCCTACTATCAGGTGACGTAGCATGGCAGATGGGATCTGGTGGATGAAAAACTCATTAAAAATTATTACCCTTATTTTTCTGACAGGATTTGTGCTTCAGGCCTCGGCATTGCCGGTAATTCCTTTCAATGTTGATGAAATAAAAACGGAGAATGGAACAGATGCATACCGACCTGGTGTCCTTCTGGTTCGTGCAGCAGGTACTCAGACCGAAAATTCTGCATCTGTTCTTTCATCAGCTCATGCTGGAATCGGTGCAAGAGTTTTAAAAGATTATTCAGCGGAAGGTGCTGCAGGACTTCAACTGGTTGTACTTCCTGAAGGGATGAGTGTGCAGGATGGAATAGGATACTACAAGGGAAAAGCGGGGATACAATATGCAGAGCCGGATTATTACCGGACCACATCAGTCATTCCAGATGATCCTGATCTCTGGCGACAGTGGGGACTGGTAAACACCGGGCAGATATTTAAAGAGGATGCAGCTCCTGGTACTCCCGGAGCGGATATTCAGGCTGCAACAGCCTGGAATACGACAAATCAATCTGATGTCATCATCGCCGTCATAGACAGCGGTGTTGATTACCTCCATGAAGATCTTGCAGGAAATATCTGGACAAATCCACAGACCGGAACACACGGATACGATGCTATTACTGGAACATTAGATCCGATGGACCTGGCTTCACACGGGACCCATTGTGCAGGGATTATCGGAGCAGTCGGAAATAATGGGAAAGGAGGTTCAGGAGTGAACTGGAATGCAACCATCCTTCCGGTCAGGTTCCTGAACAGCTTCGGAACCGGAACCGTGTCTGACGAGATAGAAGCGATATTATGGGCTGCGAGAAACGGGGCAAAGATTTTTTCATGTTCCTATGGTGGTTCTGACTACAGTCAGGCTGAATATGAGGTGATAGCCGGAACTGACGGACTTTTTGTGTGTGCTGCCGGGAATAGTGGCCAGGATAACGACGAAATCCCCCACTATCCGTCAAGTTATGACCTAGACAATATCATCTCAGTCGCTGCTACCGATCCAAATGACGAGAAAGCTTATTTTTCAAACTACGGGCTAAAATCAGTAGATATTGGGGCGCCAGGAGTTCTCATCTACTCAACAATGCATAATTACTACCACCCAACCCCCGTATGGCGTGATGAATTTGAGACATTTTCAAACTGGACTACACATGGAAACTGGACGATAAATACAGAATATTTCATATCCGAACCCTCAAGTGCCCAGGGCACCGTGAATAATTCAGTCGCCAACCAGACAGAACCTCCTGTCATTATCTCACTTAATCAGCCGTTGAGCATCGCAAATCTTACCAATCCTGTCATATCATACCAACTACAGCTGGTTGGGGTGCAGTATACCTTTTCAGTCGAGGCGTCCAGTGACAATCTGTCATGGAAGACGCTCGAATATGAAACCAAACCCTTTACCATACATCCCTGGATATATCGGGAGTGTAAAATACCGGCAGATTTAACGGATGATAATCTCTACATCCGGTTTATTGCTGATGGGACTTTCGTGACCTGTTTCCTTGATGATATCACCCTCTCTGATGGATATGGTAATTTATCAGAGACCAGGTATGCATACATGAACGGAACCTCAATGGCCACACCTTTTGTCAGTGGTATGGCCGGAATTCTCACTTCTTATGCCCCGGATGTACCATTCTCAAAAATAAAGGAGGCCATATTAAACTCAGCTGATCCTGTGCCAGGCCTTTCAAATAAAACTGTTTCAGGTGGACGTGCTAATCTGTCAGCAGCTCTTAAGTACCTGACGAAAAAACCTGAACCAGATCAGATTCCCCTCTCCGCAGGATGGAATCATATATCTGTTGCAAAGAGACTGATTGCGGGTAATGACACCGCATCCGATCTCTTTGGACAGATCACCAACACTTCAGGACATTCAGTACTCAAATACCATAATGCAAGCTGGATAACTGTCCCCGCCGATGAAAAAATATCGCCACTCTCGTCATATTGGGTATGGACTGGTGAAAACCAGCATATTACGCCAAAACTGGATCCCATTCAGAACGGAACCTATGTGAAAAATCTGACATGTGGATGGAATGGATTTGGTATTATCGGCACCGACCTTTTATCAGCAAAGACGCATCTCATTCCGATTGGTGATAGCTGGACCTATGTGATCGGATTTAATGCATCATCGCAGTACTATGAAGAGCCGATAATCAGAAATGGAACCGGAAATCAGAGTGACAGTCGTCTACTCATGCCCTGGCAGGGCTACTGGCTCTATACTACAGACAATGTAACCTACCAGGTTACTATCTGATTTTAAAAATTATAAAATCACAGATATTCTGTGCATCGCTTCTTTTAGCCGGTCCATCGACGCAGCATAGCTGATACGAATCCACCCTGGATGATTGAAGGCGGACCCGTGTGTTACTGCCACATGACCCTTCTCAAGCCAGCGGTTTGCAACCTCTGCATCATCCCCATCAACTTTGACATAGGCATAAAAGGCCCCATCAGCCGGTGCATAGGAGAGCCCCATCTCATCCATGCTTTTCAATACAAACGACCGCCTCTTCTCAAACTCTGATCGCATCTCTTCAATGCATTCCTGTGGTCCTTTCAGCGCTGCGACCCCGCCATACATGGCAAAAGTGGTCGGATGAGAGATAGTATGCTGCTGGACTTTATTCATATACCCGATGATCTCTTTGGACGCGACCGCATACCCAAGTCTCCACCCGGTCATGGCATATGCCTTTGAGAACCCATTTACCGTGATGGTCCGATCCTCCATACCTGGAAATGCTCCGATGGAAGTATGTGTCTTACCATAGATCAATTTCTCATATATCTCATCAGAAAGAACAATGAGGTCATGATCCTGACAGACATCACCAACCAGCTGCAGTGATTCCTGATTGAGTATTGCCCCGGATGGATTAGAGGGAGTATTGATGATGATCATCCGGGTTTTGTCAGAAATTTTCTCTAGCAGACTGTCATCAACCTGGAATGTCTCCGGATGTAAGGGATGATGAACCGGTACACCCCCGGCAATCTGCACACATGGCTCATAACTGACCCAGGATGGATCGAGGATGATCGCCTCGTCACCTGGGCTCAAAACCGCTTCACATGCCTCATAGATTGAATCCTTTGCCCCGCACCCGACAATCACCTGATCCGGAGTACAGGGGATCTTATTCTCCTGCTCTATTTTCTCTGCTATGGCACGGAGTAGTTCCGGAATGCCCTTTCCCGGGGCATAGTGGGTTTCACCCCGCCGCAGGGCATCAATACAGGCATCGGTGATATGGGCCGGGGTAGGAAAATCAGGCTCCCCGATAGAAAGACTGATGACATCTGTCCCGGCAGCCTGCATTTTGCGGGCTTTCTCGGTGATCTCGATCGTTGCTGAAGGGGCAATAGCAGCAAGTTTGGTCGAGAGGGTTCTCATGCTAACCGCTGCACCAGCTTGACTGCAGACTCAACCGCACGCTTTCCATACTCGATACGATCGGTGGCCTCCAGCCGGGTCATACCCGGGCCAGAGATCCCAAGGGTAACCGGTTTTTCAAACTCAAGAGAAAGATCGATGATTTTGCGGGCAGCATGCTGGACCACTATCTCATCATGCTGGGTTGCGCCTTCAATGACACAGCCAATGGTAACGACGGCATCAACCTTCTTCTCCTTAAGCATCTTTTTTATGGCAAGGGGCATGTCATAGGCGCCGGGAACATACAAACGCTCTGTCACCTCTGCTCCCAGAAATTTCGCATGCTCTTCTGCCTCAATCTCCATCATGTAGGTGATGTCACGGTTGAACTCCGCAACAACAAATCCCAGTTTAATACCTGTGTTTGGTTTTGCAACGGTCATAATTCAACCTCATTATAGTCGGGCTGAGCCGGCATCTGCAAATCCCTGCCTCTGCCCGGTTCCTGCTTCCCGCTCAAGGGTCCCTGGTCGCATGAGTTTGATCACATTCACTGCATGTTCTCTTGTCCGCTGTTCTGCAAGCCAGGCAAGTTCAGCATCATCAGATGCCTCATCCTCATGCACGAAAACTTCAATGATATGCCGGTTTGTCATAAGCTGACAGGCGATAAGCCCGGTGGATGCCTCATGGGCACACATCCGGTCTTTCTCCTTTCCCCCCGGCATCCCAAGGGCCATGCAGATATCGCAGTGATACTCTTCAAACAATTTTTTGCAGGCCACCGGCAGATCTTTCACACCCGGGACGGTATATCGCTCTATGGTAACCGAACCATGTTTTTTCAGTTCATCGATCGCGAACCTGCCCATATTCACCCGTGCAAAGGTCGTGTCCGCGATACCAATCCTCATCCTAAATCCTCTGCTGCAGCCATCACACCTGACTCGCGGATCTGATGGCCGGTCTTTTTAATAGCATATTCGGTTGCTGCAAGGGTTGCCAGAAGCTCAGGTGCAGAAACAGCACCCATATGACCGATACGGAAGATCTTATCCTTTAAGTGATCCTGACCGCCGGCGATCTGAATCCCCAGTTTCTTTACCATCCCCCGGAAATCCTTGTCATTAGATCCGGACGGAATACAGGCAGCAGTAACGGTATTCGAGTAATGGTGAAGAGGATCCGTCTTTGGAAACATCTCAAGACCCCATGCCTGGACCGCCTTCCGGACTGCTCCTGCCATCCGGTGATGCCGGGCGATACGTTTGTCAATACCCTCCTCTTCAATGATAAGACAGGCTTCCCGCAGTGCCAGAAAGAGCGGGACGGCAGGGGTGTACGGGGTCTCCATCGGATCTTTCGCTGCATTCTTTTTGTATGACACAAGGTCCAGATAATATGGCGGGTTCTTCACAACCCGGTCCCATGCCCGATCTGACACGGAAACGGCTGCAAGACCGGCAGGAGCAGCAAGACATTTCTGTGAGCCGACAATGGCAACATCAACCCCCCACTCATCAACCTTTACCAGGTCTCCACCAATTGATGTGACTCCGTCCATGAGAAAGAGCGCATCATATTTCCGGCATATCTTACCGACTTCACTGGCGGGATTTAAAATCCCGGCTGATGTTTCGTTGTGAACCATAGTGACAACCTCACAACCCCCCTCGAGAGCGGTCTTAAGGCCCTCAAGATCAAGCGGAGTGCCCCATTCTGATTCAATCGGACGGGCTTCGGATGCATACCTTTGTCCTATCGTGTACATCCGCTCTCCGAACTTTCCATTAATCAGGTGGGCTGTCTTTTTGCCCTTTCCAAAGTTTGCAACAGCAGCCTCCATTCCGGCAGTCCCGGAACCTGAAATGACAAGAGGGTTATTCTTTGTTCCAAAGAGTCCTTTGAGAACGCGAACGATATCTGCATATGCATTCCCGAATTCTGCCCCCCGGTGATTGATAGCCTGCCGGGCCATAACTGCACGAACCCGTTCCGGCAGCGGGACCGGACCCGGAAGCATCAGGAGCATTTCATCTTCCATAAAAACCGAGTATACTATTTTACTTTCTGACTGATTATATTCATTGAAGAACCATGCCTCTTGTAAGCATCATCTGTGGTTCATCATCTGATGAAGAGATCGCAAAAAAAGCCTGGGAAGTTCTGAAAGGCTATGATATCAGTTATGAGTACCAGGTATTATCCGCACACCGTGACCCGGAACAACTGGATGATTACATCTCGAAATCGGATGCACAGGTCTTTATCTGCATCGCAGGTCTGGCCGCCGCTCTTCCGGGTGTAGTGGCATCCAAAACGAAAAAACCTGTGATAGGGGTTCCGGTATCAGGGAAACTGATGGGCGGTCTGGATGCTCTGCTGTCAATTGTTCAGATGCCCAAAGGGGTGCCGGTCGCCTGTGTCGGTGTTGATAATGGAGAAAATGCTGCCCATCTTGCGGCACGGATACTTGAGAGCAGCACATCGTTATAACTATGAGCCGTAATAAACACGTGAATTCAGGGTAAAGCCCTGATAAACTCATCCATTCTTCTGATTGCTTCGGTCAGTTCCTGTCTTGAAACGGCATACGAACACCGGACATGCCCGGTACCGCTCTTCCCAAACACACTCCCTGGAACCACGGCCACACCAGCTTCGGTGATGAGCCGCTCGGCAAACTCGTAATCGGTAAGACCGGTACCTTTTACTGACGGAAACGCATAGAACGCCCCTTCAGGGGTATGGCACGGAAGACCGATACGGTTTAACCCGTCAACAAAGAGGTTCCGTCTGAGATGATACTCCCGTACCATCTCCCGCATCGCCTCTTCTCCGTTTTTGAGCGCTTCAAGTGCTGCATACTGACTCATGGTAGGAGCAGAGAGCATGACATATTGGTGAATTTTGAGTGTGGCCGCCGTAATATCAGGTGGAGCACAGATATATCCCAGTCTCCATCCCGTCATTGCAAACGCTTTTGAGAAACCTGAAAGGGTTATTGTCCGGTCCCAGAGACCTTCTATTGAAGCAGTTGCGGTATGATGACCTTCATAGGTCAGCTCAGCGTAGACCTCATCAGAGAGGATCAGAAGATCATGATCAATGGCAATGTCTGCGATCGCTTCAAGATCCTCGGACCTCATGACACCCCCCGTCGGATTATTTGGAAAATTCAGAATAAGGACCTTTGACTGGGGGGTGATGTGCTCCATGAGGATATCAGGTGTAAGACGAAAACGGCTTTTTTCAGTGCAGGGTACCGGAACCGGGATCCCCCCGGCCATAATAACACAGGGTGCATAGCTGACATAGGAGGGATCGATGATCAGCACTTCATCCCCCGGGTTGGTAACTGCACGGATGACAATGTCAAGCCCTTCGGAAACGCCGGTTGTGATGATCATCTCCGACTTAGGATTATACTCAAGCTGGTACCTGTCCCGGAGAAATCTGGCTAGTTCATTTCTGAGAGACTCCATCCCGGTGTTCGAGGTGTACGCGGTATGACCCTGTTCGATGGAGGTGATCGCTGCATCGCAGATGTGCCAGGGAGTGGAATAATCAGGCTCACCAACCCCAAGCGAGATGACATCCTCCATCTGTCCGGCAAGATCAAAAAAACGCCTGATACCTGACGGGGGAATGACCTTTGCCCGCTCAGAGATAAAATCCCGTTTCCTTTGCTCAGAACGAGAATGGCAGGCGTTGTCCGTCTTCACGCTCAACATAGAGTACCCCGTTTTCCTTGTATGTCTTCATGATAATATGTGTCGCCGTCTCCCGGATCCGTTCCATGGGAGCGATCTGTTCTGACACAAACCGTGCTATCTCCTGAATACTCTTTCCCTTCACCAGCAGCTGCAGGTCATGGGTCCCGGTCCGGAGACGCAGGTTCCGGACATTTGTAAAACGGGATATGCGTGCTGCAATCCGATCGTACCCATAGTCACGCTCAGGGGCGACTTTGAGTTCGATTATCGCGTATACCGCACCTTTATCCACCTGTTCCCAGTTGATCACCGCTGAGTACCGCCGGATAATACCATCCCTTTCCAGCTGATGTTTCCGTTTTTCTACCTCTTGCTCGCTGCACCCAAGCATGACTGCCAGTTCATGAAGAGGGGTCATGCAGTCTTCCTCAAGAAGAGAGAGCAAAGATCGGTCGATTTCATCCATGAATTCTGCC
>NZ_DAONKG010000062.1:0-11525 GCF_035406105.1 Methanospirillum sp. | reverse complement strand
GTAGGTACTGCTGAAGACAGTACGCAGGCCCTTGTCAGAATTGAAGAGATTCGTCCGACACTTGTGCTGATGGATATTAATCTGCCAGGTGAGATGGATGGCATAGATACGGCTATAGAGATCATCAAAAGATTCAGCATTCCTATTGTCTATATCAGCTCCATCCTTGATTCAGAAATCATGGAGCGGGCAAAAAAGACAAAACCTCTGGGCTATATTGTCAAGCCCTTTACTGATAATCAGCTTCGTGCCACCATTGAAATGGCACTGCAGGAATGATGATCATACCATCCCGATAAAATTTTTCAGAATTGAAAGACCACACATCCCACTCTTCTCCGGATGGAACTGCACACCAATCGCGGTACCCTTTCGAATTGAGGAGGCAAATGTGTTAATATAATCGGTTGATGTTACACAGTATTCAACCGGGGTATCAGCCCAGTATGAGTGTACAAAATACATATATGACTGATCCGGTATTCTCTCAAAGAGTGGTTCATCCTGCTTTTGAAGGTGTATCTGGTTCCAACCCATGTGCGGGATCTTATATCCGGGTGTATCTGAAAAACGCCGGACTGTTCCGGGTATAAGGCCAAGACCTTTATGAAATCCGTGTTCCTCAGAGAATTCCATCATCATCTGCATACCAAGACAGATGCCAAGAATGGGAACCTGCCCCTCTGATTCGATAAGTGCCTGGGCCAGATCCGCAAGCTGGGTCATCCCTTCGTGAAACGCCCCCACTCCAGGGAGGATGATTCCTTCTGCCGAACGGATATCGTCAAGGTTGTGCGATATCAGGACGTTTGCCCCTGCTTTTTCTACAGCCTTACTCACACTCCGCATATTTCCAAGCCCGTAATCGATGATGACAATGGTGCTCATGCTGCTTCGTCTCCCCTGGTTCTCCACTTCCCGCTCTCAAACCAGGAGTTGGAAATCCCATGCCTGTTCATCCATAGCAAGACAGCCTGTTCCCATTCCTGCCAGAGATCTGGATGAAGGGCCTTTATCTTTTCAAGAATACCAAGATCACTTGCCGGACACATATAACAGCCCATCCGGTCAACCCCATGCCGGTACAATCTGTTGTATGGTGCCTTCTCCCGAAAGATATAGAGCCATACATGCAAAGCGGTCCAGGTATGAATCGGTGCAAGACAGATCTGGTTCTTCACATAAGAATTCCGCCATACCCGTGGATTTTTCATTCTGGAAAAAGACTCGTACTTGCGTTGCCCGATAAATGAGACAATCTCTCCATCTTCTCCATAGCTGCTGATAATATGCTGACGAAGGGGCTCAAGTTTGGAGGTTTTACAACACCACCGGTTATCCCGTGCAGGCGGGCCTGATATCTCAAAATCACGCCAGAACTCATCAGCCGATGCAATCCTGATACATTCAAGATCGTATGTTTCACGGACGGCGCGGACATTCTCTTCGGTTGAGGGAAATTCAAGGCCGGTATCGATATACAGGATCGGAATCTTCCGATAGGTGTTCATGACAACAAGCAGGGTTGCAAGACTGTCTTTTCCACCCGAGTACGAAACTGACATGGGAAGATGTTCATACGGGCCGATATGATCCGCGATAAATTTTCCAGATGCTGCTTCAGCCCGTGCCAGCACCTCAGCATTTGCCGCGACTGCATCGTCCCATGATGCTGTGCCCGGAATGTATGCAGACGGGATGTTCTTTCTGGTCTTGACAACCTGTCCTCGTTCCATCCGGTTTGCTTCCTCTGCATCCATCCGTGCCCTGCCAACTCCTGCACAAATCCCGGATGGTGTCATCATAAAGACCTCATCACCCTCCCTGACAGACGGATCACATGAGACAAGACCTGGTGCCAGGAGACTTCTCCCTTCCCTGATCGATGAAAGTGCTCCTTCATCTATAATCATAAACCGCTTTTTCGGCGTACTGATGAGTGCCGCATCGGGTCTGGGAAGAGCTTCCCACCGTCTCTCCTCAGGGAGATACCGGATTGCTCCAACAATTGCACCCCCGACAATAATCTCTTCCATCCGGTCATGATCCGGAACCTTGTTGAGGAGAGCTATCTGGCCATCCGGAATGATCGACATTCCAAACTGTTCTTGATATATCGTATTGACAAAGGCAATATCATCAGGAAATGCAGGGCGTGCATCACCTGGAGGGGTGACCGGGACAGGACGGGTGTCCGCCCCGCATGCACAACGTTCTGCAAGAACCGGTGTATGACACGAATCACACCAGTGAAGGAGAATTCTGCCGTGGTATAATCCACCCATATCTCCCCATTGGTATGATCTCTCCCTACATACTGCTTTGTACTGACCAGCACTCCTAACGTGTGAAAAAGCCGTTTTTCTCTGAAATAAGAAAGGTGATCGAATAAAAAATATTATATGATGCGGATAACCACCTCAGTTGATCACGATCTATCATGACATATCGAGAGGGTTTGGCATTGTTCTGCCATTATGATGACCGGGAACTGGTGATACAATGATCCCGTTTATCGTCACTGCATCTGCGGCTTTTCTGTTTTATCTGGTGCTCGTTGTTGGATCAGGCTCTGTTCTATTCTGGTCATGGGAGGAAATATGTGCAGGAGTCATCATTGGTCTTGTGACCGGTGTCATCTGCAAAAAGATCTTCTGCAGACATGAAAATTACCGGATGCTCAGTCCGCTTCGGCTGCTCCGCATTCCACTCTACATCTGCGGACCATTTTTGGTTGAACTGACCAAAGCAAATCTGGATGTTGCATACCGGGTCATAACCGGCAGGGTACGGCCAGGGATCATCAGGTTGCACTCTGGGATGAAATCAGATCTCGGGGTGACCATGCTTGCCCATTCCATCACGCTCACACCAGGTACACTGAGTGTGGATGTTGACGAGAAGAGTCATGACCTTTTTATTCATGTCATTCACATTGACGAAGGCGATGAGAAAAAAGAGGTATTCGAAGCACGGGAGATCTTTTCATTCATGAATATTCCCGCATGGATCCGGAGGATTGCCGAGTGATCCCGGTTTTTATGATTGCTGCCCTGTGCGCCGTGGTTATTGCCTTTGGAGCACTCGTGCGTCTGATACTTGGACCTACCAACCCGGACCGGGTTGTTGCGGTGGATACCATCAATACGCTGACTGTTGCAATCATGATCCTACTTGGAGTGGTGTATCAGCAGTATATCTTTATTGATGTTGCCATCGTGTATGCCCTGCTCTCCTTTGTATCCACCCTGTATATTGCAAAACATATCGGCGGTGACCTCTGATGATAGCAGATACGATAATATACATCTTTCTGGCCATTGGCCTGCTGTTTAATGCTCTTGGTGTCATCGGACTCTTACGATTCCCCGATGTGTACACACGGCTTCATGCATCCACAAAAGCAACCACTTTTGGGAGTATCTTCCTCTGTCTTGCAGTAGTGGTCTTTGCAATTTCACAATATCTGGGATCTAGTGAGGTACAGTACCTCATGGTTATCACCCATACCATCATTGCGGTCTGTGCTCTGGCCATTACAAACGCTGCAGGCTCTCATGCGATTGCCCGGGCTGCCCACCGAAGCGGGCAAAAGCCAAAACCAGCGGTTGTGGACAGACTCTCGGAGGCAGGCCTGTGATAGATCCAGTTCATATCCTGGTGCTTATTGGAATCCTTATCACCGCAGCACTGATCATCTGGCAGAAGAATCTCGTTGCCGCCGCTGTGACCTTTGCAGCTTTCAGTTTTCTCCTCTCAATAGAATTTTACATCCTCCAGGCACCAGATGTCGCAATCGCTGAAGCTGCTGTCGGAGCAGGGATTTCAACCGCAATTTACATGATCGCAATCAGAGCAACCCACGACCAGGAGGTGACATGATGCGATCCAAAGCAGTATGGTTCACGCTCGTGGTACTCGCAGGAGGTCTCTTTTTTGCAGCGGTTTCACTGCCCTTTGGAAACCCGGCAATGTCTGATATGGATGATTATTTCATTGTACACGGCCAGGAACAGACCGGAGCCAATAATATTGTAACATCCATTGTCTTTGACTTCAGAGGCTTTGATACGCTTGGTGAGGCCTGTGTCCTGTTCACTGCCGTATCCGGAGTGGCGGTCCTTTTCAGACATCGAAAGAAAGGGGAGGATTACGAGTATGAGTGATAGTATGAGTAAACTCATCCGGACAACTGCGGATGTCATGTTCCTGTTCATCACCGTGTTCGGATTATATGTCGTCCTTCATGGACATCTGACACCGGGCGGCGGATTTCAGGGAGGGGCAGTTATCGCGACCGGATTTATCCTTCTCATTGTCGCGTACAGACTGGACGATTTTCTTGCATGGTTTAAAAAGAGTACATTTCAGTCATGCGAGACGACCGGCCTTGTTGTTTTTATCGGAACCGCCCTTGCTGCCATACCACTTGGCTACCTCTTTTTCATGAACTTTTTAAATGGAGCAGAAGGACTGTTTGGTCAGGCAGTCTCCTATGGCATTAATCCAGGGGTTTTAAACACCGCCGGAACGATCCCCATCATGAATATTGCTGTTGGAATTGAGGTCCTTGGAGGACTGAGTATTATTATTTTATATATGACAAGCGGAATTCGATCTCGCGAGGAGGGAGAATGATAGACAATCTCCCGTTTTTGGTTGTTGCAGGAACCATCATGATTGGTCTGTATGCCATCCTCATGAAAAAGGATCTGATAAAGATGATCATGGGGATATCACTTGTAGAATCTGGTGTAAACCTCTTCCTTATTGCACTCGGATACCGTTGGGACAGCATTGCACCCATCTTTACCGGGGCACCATCACTTGCGATGGTCATGCCAACAGTCCAGGCCCTGACTCTGACCAGTATTGTTATCGGTGTTGCAACCCTCGCTTTGCTGCTCTCTCTGGTGATGGTCATATACCGGTATTATCATACGACCGATGTCCGAAAAGTCACAAAACTGCAGGGGTAAACCATGGATATACTATTGAGCAATCTCCCCGGACTTCTTATTGCAATCCCCCTGCTGGGAGCATTTATAACCCCAATCCTCTCTCGTGCAGGAGATTCTATACGCACGACCTGGATACTTATTATTACTACCCTTACATCCCTCTGCGGACTCCTGGTCGCATCACGGGTGCTTGAAAGCGGGCCTCTTGTCTATGCATTCGGAGTTGATGCACTCTCACATGTGATCCCGCCAGATTCCGGGGGCATTCCCATCAGGATCATCTTCACAATCGATCCTGCAAGCGCTTTCATGCTTATCATCGCTTCAATTGTCGGATTCTGCATCACCCTCTACTCAATCTCCAGCATGGAGAAGTTATCAGGAAAGGACGGATTCTATACCCTTCTGCTTCTCCTGATTGCCGGTGTGTACGGGATGATCGCAACCGGTGATCTCTTTAACTTCTTTGTCTTCCTTGAGATCAGTTCACTTGCCGGAGCTGCTCTTGTGGCATACCGCATAGACAAAGGGGTTGCAGCAGAGGCGGGACTGAAATATGCCGCACTCTCAACCCTTGGAGGCATGCTCTTCCTGGTTGGAATCGGCCTTCTCTATGCCCAGTACAACTCTCTGAATATGGCAGTCATAGCAGACCGGATGCAACTGACCAGCCTTGATATCATCGCATTTGTCCTGTTCTTTACTGCTCTTGCCATGAAGTGCGGAGCCGTCCCGATGCATTTTTGGACACCGGACAGTTATGCCATGGCACCATCAGCAATTACGGCCTTTCTGGTTGTTTCTTCACAGGCAAGTCTGTATGCACTCTTCCGGGTGTGCTTTACCCTTTACGGGGGTCAGATCAACCCGCTTACCGTAGGATGGATTATCATCATCCTTGGAGTGCTTTCGATGTTTGTCGGTGTCACGATGGCAATTCCACAGAAGGATGTGAAGCGGCTGATGGCCTATCATGCCGTCTCCCAGACCGGATACATGCTGCTTGGTGTTGGTGTGGGACTTGCAGCCCTTTCAAGTACCTGTCTCTCCCAGAGTGTCGGGATGATGGCACTAAAGGGGGGTCTGTTTCACATTATGAATCATGCCCTGTATAAAGGCCTCCTGTTCCTGACTGCCGGTGTTATTATGTACCGGTGTGGAACCAGAAACCTCAACCAGCTCGGTGGCCTGGGGCATTCCATGAAATGGACGATGGTCTTCTTTATGATTGGATCGCTGGCAATCGCAGGAATTCCACCATTTAACGGATTTGCATCCAAGCTGCTCATCTATGAGTCAACATTCCTGTTCAATCCCATTCTCGCCGTCATTGCCATGGTCGTCAGTATCCTCACCCTTGCATCTTTCGTAAAAGTCTTTCATTCCATGTTCATGGGCCCAGTACTCCCCGAATACCAGGATGTAAAAGAAGCACCTATGCCCATGCTTATTGCCATGGGGATCCTTGCATGTCTGGTGGTTCTCTTTGGACTATTTCCCCAGCAGGTGGTCGACATGCTGGTTGCTCCCGCAGCATCGGCACTGGTGGATTATCATGGATATATATCAGCGGTCCTCGGAGGTGCATAAATGATCGAATCATTCACCCTTTCAACCGGTTTTGGAGCATGGAATGCCATATTCTGGGTGATTGCCTTTGCCATCGCTATTATTATCGGATGGCTCATCTGGTCACGCGGCGAGAAGACCTATGACACCAGTGCCGGATCAACCGCCCCGTTTCTTTCAGGAAATGCCGAACCGGAAAAGGCAGCAGTTCATATCAGGGCGGGAAATCTGTACTGGGGATACACAGAGGCGCTGTCAGGATACTATAGATTCATAAAACCATTCCATACCGGAAATCTGTCTGATTACTTCCTGGCATATCTCTTGGTTACGGCTCTTGTCCTCATCGTGGTGGTGATCCTGAAATGAAACTTAGTCCGTCGTTGAACCGGTCACTCTGGGTATTCCATGTGAATTCAGGGTCATGTAACGGATGTGATATCGAGATTGTCGCTGCCCTCTGTCCCCGTTATGACCCAGAACGGTTTGGAATAAAACTGGTCGGCTCACCCAGACATGCGGATGTTCTCCTTGTTACCGGTCCGGTCACCCACCAGATGAGAGACCGGGTCAAACGGGTATATGAGCAGATGGCAGCACCAAAGGTTGTCATGTGTGTCGGCACCTGTGGTCAGTCAGGAGGGGTATTTTATGAGTCCTATAATCTAGACGGCCCGCTCGACCAGGTCATCCCGGTGGATGTGTACGTGCCCGGATGTGCCCCCCGGCCGGAGGCTATCATATATGGGGTGGTACAGGCGATTGCAAAACTTGAACGGCTTGAAAAGGAGGGGAAATCATGAGAGCAACCATGACACCGCAGGAACTTGCGGACCGGTTTGTCACCAGATTCGGGTCCCGGGTACAGAATGTGCTGGTGAAGGAATGGTGCGAAGGAACAAAAAAACTTCCCCAGAAGACAGTGTGGATGACAGTGCCCCGTGAGATTCTCACTGATGCTGTCGCTGAACTCATCTCCATCGATTATCCCCACCTTGGGGTCATTGCAGCATCAGATACTGGTGACATGATCGATCTTCTCTATCACCTTCAGGTATTCTTTGGTGGAAAACACGAAGAGATCAATGTTGTATTTACCGTTCAGGTTCCTAAATCTGACCCCCATGTGCCAACAATATCAGGACTGATACCTGGTGCTGTTTATTCGGAACGGGAGAAACAGGACATGATCGGTGTCATTGTGGATGGAATACCTGACAGCCGGAGAATATTTTTGCCTGATGATTTTCCAAGCGGGGTATATCCCTGGAGAAAGGATGACAAAGGCATTCCCCAGTCCATGGTAAAGGAACTCTGGAAAGTGGATCGCCCCACCGACCGGCCTGCTCCGCCAGTTGCAGAACCTGAACCGGCCCAGGATATAGAGCCGGAATCTCCCCGTGCAGCATCAGGAGGTGCAACAGAATGAGTCAGAAAAAAGCACCATATGAACTTCCCATCGGTCCGATTCACCCGGCTCTTAAAGAGCCTATCAACTTTACGTTTACGATGAATGGTGAGGTCATCGAAGAGGTTGATTTTGCTCCTGGCCGGGCTCACCGGGGGATTGAATGGATGGGGATGCGGAGAAACCCGGTTCAGATCCTCCACCTCTGTGATCGGATATGTGGCATCTGCGGCGTTCATCATGCCCTTGTTTTTGCACAGGCTGTAGAGCAGATAGCAGAGATTGAAGTGCCGGACCGGGCATATTATGTCCGGACCATTATCGCCGAGTTTGAACGGATCCAGTCACATATTCTCTGGGCCGGAGTAGCCGCTCATGAACTCGGATTTGATACCCTGTTTTATCTTGCCTGGCAGCTGCGGGAGGAGTCGGTGGATGTTATCGAGTATATCACCGGGAACCGGGTCAATTACGGTATCATTATGCTTGGTGGAACTCGCCGTGATATCACCCCTGATATGTTCCCCCGGCTTGAGCAGGCGCTCCAGTACTATGAAGGCCTTCTTGAGAAGATGATCAATCTCTTCCTTCATGACAAAACAATCGCCATGCGGTGTAAGAACACCGGAATTTTAACAAAACGCCGGGCTCTTGAACTTGCAACCGTCGGGCCAACCTCACGGGCATCAGGGCTTGCGATGGATGTCAGGATAGACTCCCCTTATGCAGCATATGGAGATCTTGACTTTGATATTGTGCTTCCTGATATCTACAGCAGTGAAACAACCGGTGATGTCTATGATCGGATTGTCGTCCGTATCTTTGAGATAAAACAGTCAATTGACATAATCAGGCAGTGTATGAAACAGATGCCAGACGGCCCGGTCCTTGCCGAAGAGAAGTACGCAAAACTGCTCATGAACCTGAAGAAGGCATCTGGTGAGGCATTTGCTCGTGTCGAGGCGCCCCGTGGTGAGGATATGCATTATGTGCGGATGAATGGAAAACAGGAAGCTCCGGAGATGTGGAAGGTAAAAGCATCCACGTACTCAAATCAGATGGCATGGGTTGAGATTCTGAAAGGAGAGCAGATTGCTGACATTCCAATCATCGTCGCATCCATCGATCCCTGTATGTCATGCACTGACCGGGTGGCGGTAGTCAGTCATGAGGGACATACCGGTATTCTTACCAAAGAGCATCTGCACCGTTTGTCGGTTGAGAAGACACGGAGGCTTCAGGCATGAGTATGGAACTTCCCGTTATTGCGGCAGGTGTTGTGTTTGTCACGCTGTTTGGGATTATCGCCGGCCTCTTTCTGATGGGGATTGACCGGATATGTGCTGCACGGATGCAGATGCGTCAGGGCCCTCCTCTCACCCAGCCATTTACTGATATGAGAAAACTCCTCTGCAAAGACTCCGTCGTGCCGGCAAATGCAATCCCCACACTTTTTCATGCAGCACCCATTGTTGCATTTGCATCAGCAGTGTCGGTGCTCGTTTACCTCCCGCTTGGCAGTATCCTTCCGGTTGGCACACCTCTGCCAATGGTCGGAGAGTATGGGGATCTTATCCTGATTATGTACCTGTTGACGGTTCCGGCTCTTGCCATGGTTGCGGGAGGATTTGCATCAGGGTCTCCGTATGCCAGCATCGGGGCTCAGCGTGAGATGGTGACCATGATCGCCTATGAGTTCCCGCTTGCTATCGCCATAATTGCAATCGCCTGGAGACTGGCTGTTGCCGGACTCGTGATGCCGTTCTCTGTCAACACACTGGTTGCGCACCCGATCTGGACGGTAGTCGGACCGCTCGGAATCATCGGATGTATCCTTCTCCTCATTGTTCTTGCCTGGGTCACCCCTGCCGAGTTATCAAGAATCCCCTGTGACACTCCTGAAGCAGAGACTGAACTGTGCGGAGGGCTTCTTGTTGAGTACTCAGGCAGGAACCTGGCCCTCTTCTCCCTCTCCATGGCTGCAAAGCTGGTTGCAATGTCAGGTCTTTCCGTTCTCCTCTTCTTCCCCTGGAACCTCTCTCCGGTCATCGGGGTATCAGGAGTCCTGGGAGCGGGTATAGATCTTCTCTTCTTCCTCGTGAAAGTGATCATCGTGATGTTCTTCTCAGTATCACTCGTCCGGGTGGTCATGGCACGGTTCAGGATCAATACCGTAGTATCCCTCTACTGGGGATGGCTGACAACCATCGGACTTATCGGTATGGTACTCATCATTCTTGACGGGAGCGTTCTGTGGGGGTGTCTGTCATGATAAAACTCCCTTCAGTGCCGATGGTGCTTCGCCAGCTCTTCAAAAAACCGGCAACCAACTTCTTCCCGGCTAAAAATCTGCCGCCAACGATCACCGGATTTCTGGAGGCAGTTGCTGCGGGAAAGGCTTCCATTCATCCGCCAGTGCCAACCCCGGTAAAATATCGGGGTAAGATCCTCTATGACCGGAACACCTGTATCGGGTGCAGGATGTGCATCAGGGTCTGCCCGGCAAATGCGATCGAGTTTATTCCGGAGACAAAACGGATCAGGATCTGGATAACCCAGTGTGTCTTTTGCAGTCAGTGTAATGACATCTGTCCCAAAGACTGTCTGCATATGTCATCAGACTTTCTGCTTGCAACCGAGAACCGGTATGCGGAAAGTCAGATTGTAGAATAATGAGTGTGTGGGTTACCAGGTCTTTCCTGAATACCCTTCAATGGTTTTTTTCCGGGCATCTGCAAGTGCCGGACCGAGCGATACCGGATACCGCTCAGGGTTTTGTATCCTGACTACCTCGGCAGGTATTGTCTGAAGTGAGGTAATAACCTGTTTCCTGATCTCATCGAGGGGCTGAATCGGCCGGACGATGTACCCGTCTTTTAAGGCGGGGGAGAGTAATGGAACAAATCCCTCAAGATCAGCACCTGCTGATTCAAGTTCAATACAATCACCAGCCATCATCCCATCTGCATCATAGGAACGATACACCTGCTTAATGCCGGGAAGGGATGTCTTATCGGTATGATCGGTGACTTTCATCCGCATCTGACTGTCACCTGGTGACTGCTCTATCGATGACAACTTATATACCCCGGCAATGGCAGGCGATTCATGACCGGTTACCAGCCGGGTTCCAACACCAAAGAGATCAATGGGAGCTCCCTGCCGTTTGAGCTCTGCGATCCTATACTCATCAAGATCTCCTGATGCCACAATCCTCGTCTCAAAAAGGCCTGCGTCATCAAGCATCTGTCGTGCCTGCTTTGAGAGCGTGAGGAGATCACCACTGTCAAGTCTTACACCGGCAAGTATTCTTCCCTGTTGTTTCATCTCACGGCCGACTTCAATGGCATGGACCATACCACTCCTGATGGTGTCGTACGTATCCACAAGCAGGATCGTTGTATTGGGAAAGACCTCTGCATACCGCCTGAATGAATCCAGCTCTCTACGATATGACATTACATAGGAGTGCGCATGGGTTCCTTTCACCGGAATGTGAAATTTTTTTCCCGCTTCCAGGTTGGATGTCCCCATACAGCCCCCAAGATATGCTGCCCTGGACGCGGTCAGAGCACCGTCAGGCCCCT
>NZ_DAONKG010000061.1:0-11707 GCF_035406105.1 Methanospirillum sp. | reverse complement strand
GTGGGACAATTGATCCGTCGACGCCACAGGTTGTTCCGATCGGTGAGTCAAAGACATTTACCATTACGCCAGGCGGGTGCTATACCATTAAGGATGTACTCGTCGATGGTGAAAGTCAGGGTGCAATCTCCACCTACACCTTCGAGAATGTAACCGAAGATCATACCATCCATGCAGAGTTCCAGATAAAAACGTATGAGATTCTGGTGAACCAGAGTGAAGGTGGAGTGATTGAGCCGGCAGGTGACGATGGTATTGTGACGGTCAATTGTGGCAGTACACAGTGCTTCAACATCACTCCTGATGAAGGAAATGTCGTATATGATGTGATTGTTGACAACAGTTCGGTTGGAGTGTATGATCAATACTGCTTTACCAACATCACGGGCAATCATACGATTGATGCAGTCTTTGTTATCCCACCGGAACCAGATTTCGAGGCAGATCGGATCAGGGTACCACCAAAGTATCCGGTGACCTTCAAGGACTTTACCAGGAATAATCCAACTGACTGGCTGTGGGACTTTGGTGATGGTGAGATTACCACAACCCGTGAACCGGTCCACTATTATGCAGAAGTTGGGAATTACACAGTGACACTGACGGCATATAATGCAGCAGCTCAGGAGGGAGTCAACAAGACAAAAGAGCACTATATTGAGGTCACAAAGAATCCGATTGCGAGTTTTACCGCAAAATCCAAGGGCGGAATCCTTCCGCCAGGTGTGGAGATTGAGTTTATTGATACATCATTAAACACTGATGGCGTCGCATACGGCTGGGTCTTTGGAGATGGACCGAAAGGAGCCATATCAAAGAATACAACGCATGTATATAATGCACCCGGTGTGTACCAGGTAACGCATCAGGTCGAAAAGCCGTTTATCGCCAAGGATTATGCCTATGAGACGATCACCATTCTGCAAAAGCCGGAGGCAGACTTTATCGCACATCCGGTTTCAGGAAAACCGCCACTCACGGTTCAGTTTGAGGATCGCTCACAGGGATTCCCGACCTCATGGCTCTGGGACTTTGGTGACACCGTCAAATCATATGACCAGAACCCGGTTCATATCTATTCAGAACCTGGGAACTACACAGTAAGCCTGAGTGTCTTTAGTGATGAGGGAAGTTCAGTAAAAACGAAAGACGGATATATCACCGTCCAATAACTATTTTATCGTCCTTCTTCCATCTCTTTTCGAAGGGCAGCTATCTGATCCCGAAGACGGATTGCTTCTTCAAAATCAAGTCTCTGGGCAGCAGATTTCATCTGTGATTCAAGATTGATAATAAGATTTGGCAGAGCTGATTTCGGGACCTTTTTCTTTTTGCCCAGGTCGATTACCTGTTCCCGGACCGGTTTCTGGATGGTCTTTGGGGTTATTCCGTGTTCATTATTATATTGAATCTGAAGAGACCTTCTCCGTTCTGTCTCATCAATTGCTTTCTGCATGGATCCGGTTATGGTATCTGCATACAAAACAACGAATGCATCAGAGTTTCGGGCTGCACGTCCGATAATCTGTATAAGGCTTCGTGCATCCCGAAGAAATCCTTCCTTATCTGCATCCAGTATCCCGATAAACCCTACTTCCGGAATATCAAGTCCCTCTCTGAGCAGGTTAATGCCAACCAGAACATCAAAGGTTCCGAGTCTTAGTTCTCTGATGATCTCAGTCCGTTCCAGAGTATCAATATCTGAGTGAAGATAACGGGTTTTTATCCCATGTGACAGGAGATATTCGGTGAGTTCCTCTGCAAGCCGCTTGGTGAGGGTTGTTATCAGGATACGGTCTCCCCGATCAATGGTTCTTTGGATCTCGAATTTTATATTCTCCATCTGTCCCTGGATTGGCCTGACTTCTACAACCGGGTCAACAAGACCTGTTGGTCTGATAATCTGTTCGACAATCTGGTTTGAGTGCTCAAGTTCATAGTCACCAGGTGTTGCCGATACACAGATGACATTCTTCAGGTATTGTTCGAACTCAAAAAACCTGAGTGGCCGGTTATCAAATGCAGATGGAAGGCGGAATCCATACTCAACAAGGGGGATTTTCCGCGATCGATCACCATTGAACATCGCCCTGATCTGGGGGAGGGTCTGGTGACTCTCATCGATGAACATTAAAAATCGTTCTGGAAAATAGTCCAGCAGGCAATATGGTTTCTCGCCCGGTTTTCTTCCGTCAAAGAACCGGGAATAATTTTCAATCCCTTTACAGGATCCCGTCTCTCGAATCATCTCGATATCATAGAGAGTCCGCTGACGAAGACGGTAAGCTTCTAACATTCCAAGATACGGAAGCCTCTCGTTCATCTCCTTTTCTATCTCGATAAGTGCCTGCTCTTTTTGTGCCTCATCAATGACATAATGACTGGCCGGGTAGACATAGATATGCCGAAGTCGCTCGACCGGGTTTCCAGTGGTCCGGTTGATCTCGGTGATCCGTTCGACTTCGTCCCCGAAGAGTTCGATCCTGATAATATTGGTATAATAACTTGGGACCAGGTCAATGATGTCCCCTTTGACCCTGAACCGCCCGGGTACAATCTCTGTTTCGTTTCGTTCATACAGGTTATCAACCAGACGGCTGATAATCTCCCGTCTGCTTATCTTCTGGCCGATCCCAAGATCAAAACCCATTCGTTTATACGTATCAGGCCGGCCAAGACCATAGATACAGGATACTGATGCAATGACGATAACATCATTCCGGCTTAAGAGTGAAGCAGTTGCCGAGAGGCGCATCATCTCAATTTTTGGATTTATCTGTGCATCTTTCTCGATATACTGGTCCTTTTGAGGAATATATGACTCGGGCTGATAATAATCATAATATGAAACAAAGTATTCAACCCGGTTCTTTGGAAAGAAGTCACGAAATTCATGATATAGCTGTGCTGCCAGTGTTTTATTATGGGCAATAACAAGGGTTGGTATCTGGAGTTGTTCGATGACATTTGCCATCGTAAAGGTCTTCCCTGATCCAGTCACTCCTAGTAAGGTCTGAAATGATGTTTCTTTTCTGGCACCATCGACGAGTTTTCTGATCGCTTCTGGTTGTGATCCGGTGGGTTTAAAAGTTGAAACCAGTTCAAATTGTGTCATTCTTTCATACTCTGTTGTCTCAGTTTCTTTTGATATGTGATGGCAAACCGGTGAGCTTCATCCCTGATCTCCTGGATAAGGAGTGATGCCGGGCTCTTTTTTTGAATTGAAAGCGGAGTATTTCTGCCAGGAATATAGATCTCTTCTTCCCGTTTTGCTATGGAAATTATGGGGATGGAAAGATGAAGTTCCTGGAGGACAGTATGAGCACTCTTCACCTGTCCAGGTCCTCCATCGATCACGATAAGATCCGGCATCGGACCATTTTCCCGCAGAAGCCGGGAATACCGACGTCGTACCACTTCAGCAATTGCTGCATAATCGTCGGATGGTTTTTCTGTTTTTATTTTGTATCTGCGATAATTCTTTTTATCAGGCTTTCCATCCCTGAATAAGACCATGGATGCAACCGTTCCGGTTCCCCCGAGATGCGATATGTCAAAACATTCAATCACGTCCGGTGGGGTCTTCATGTGTAACGCTTCACCAAGTTCTGCAAGTCTTATCCTTCCGGTAAAAAAGGAGACTTCCAGGTTTTTAGAGGCAAGATCAAGCAGGTGTTTTTTCTCTCCCTGTTTCGGGACAGTCAGTGTCACGTGCGTTCCTCTGATATGAGTTAAGTATTCAGATATACCTGATCCGGGCAGTGAAGGGAGTATAAGTTCATTGGGCGGTTTATTTGTTGAATAATACTGAAGGATAAACTCATCAAGGAACTCTTCAGTTTCCGGAAAAACAAACTCTTCTTTACTGGTAAGCGATCCGCGTTCGACATGAAAGAGAATGAGATACACTGTTTCTCCTGACACAAGGTAGTTGATGACATGTTCATCTGACCGTGTCTGTCGCTGCACATACTGTCGCTGGGAAAGATGTTCTATCGCGGCTATCCGGTCCCTGATGATGAGTGCCTTTTCATACTCCTCATGTTCAGCAAGTCTTGTCATCTCCTTTTTAAGATCAGTAATAAGATCCTGGTTTTTTCCTTTGAGAAGGTAATCTGCACTTTTTACGAGGTACTGATACTCCGGCTCTGATATTTTCCCTATACATGGAGCAGCGCAGGTTCCAAGATGGGATCGAAGGCAGGCGCGTTTTGTCATCTTTTTACAGGTTCTGAGGTGAAATGTCTGTTTTACAAATCTGAGTATCTGGTCACGCTCTGCTGCGGAGACGAAAGGGCCATAAAGTGTCCCGTTTTTTTTATCTTTCCGATCACGTGCGATTCCTATCCGGGGAAACGGGTCATTGGAGATATGAATGAATGCATAACTTTTTGCATCTTTGAGATTGATGTTAAATCTGGGCTGGTGTTTTTTAATCAGGTTGTTTTCTAGAATAAGTGCTTCGACCTCAGATGAAGTAACGATTACATCAATGTCCCTGATACGTGAGACAAGGATATCCAGACGAGGGTTATTGCTTTTTTTCTGAAAATAACTTGATACCCGTTTCTTAAGATTCCTGGCTTTCCCGACATACAGAATTGTGCCGGTTTCATCCTTAAACTGGTAACATCCCGGATCTTCAGGGATGCTTGTCAGATCGATTGTCACGGATCCTGCTTATCCATTCCTGAAGTAAATATCATCGCTTGAAAATCTATCCCCGCCTTTTAATGCTTCTCTTTCTGGGTAAGCATTTTGGCAAGGAACATTCCTGTATAACTGGCAGGGTTTGCCGCTACCTCTTCCGGTGTTCCGGTTGCAATGATCTCTCCACCGGCATCTCCACCCTCCGGACCAAGATCGATGATGTAATCTGCAGATTTGATCACATCAAGATTGTGTTCAATGACAATGACGGTGTTTCCCTTTGCAACAAGTTCTGAAAATACCTGAATCAGTTTCCGGACATCATGGAAATGAAGTCCTGTTGTGGGTTCATCAAGAAGGTACACCGTCTGTCCGGTCGCCCGTTTCGACAGTTCCCTGGTTAGTTTGATACGTTGTGCCTCACCACCGGAGAGTGTCGTCGCACTCTGCCCAAGTTTGATGTATCCAAGTCCCACATCTACAAGGGTCTGTAATTTATTCCTGATTTTGGGTATGGCTGAAAAAAGTTCTATTGCCTCATCAACACTCATTGCCAGAACATCAGCAATGGATTTGTCTTTATATTTGACTTCGAGTGTCTCCCGGTTATATCTGGTTCCCTTACACTCTTCACATTCGATGTAGACATCAGGAAGAAAGTTCATCTCGATTTTTATCAGCCCGTCTCCCTGGCAGGCTTCGCACCGGCCTCCCTTGACGTTAAACGAGAACCGGCCTGATTTGTACCCCCGTATCTTTGCCTCTTTTGTTTCTGCAAAAATGTTTCGGATCTCATCAAACACCTTCGTGTAGGTTGCAGGATTTGAACGTGGAGTTCTGCCGATGGGTGACTGATCAATGACAATGACTTTATCAATAGGATCATCACTGGTCACAGTCGAATACTTACCTGCCTCTACCCTGGAGTGATAGACCATCTTTTGCAATGCAGGATAGAGGGTATCATAAATAAGAGATGATTTGCCGGATCCGGACACCCCGGTGATGAGCGTCAGTGTCCCTATCGGAATTTTCGCGGTAATATTTTTCAGATTATTTTCCTGACATCCGGTTATGGTGATATACCGATCATTTTTTCGTCGTTTTTTCGGTACCTCTATCAGCATCCGTCCGGAGAGGTACGCACCGGTTAGTGAGCGTTCATTCTGTTCGATATCATGAGGTGTTCCTTCGGCAATTATCTCCCCGCCATTCAGTCCTGCACCAGGGCCCATATCAATCACCCAGTCCGCGGCCCGTATGGTATCCTCATCATGTTCGACAACAATCAGAGTGTTACCGAGATCCCGGAGTTGTCTGAGGGTGTCGATGAGTCGGTTGTTATCCCGCTGGTGCAGTCCGATGGATGGTTCATCAAGCACATAGAGCACTCCCATGAGATTGGCACCTATCTGGGTTGCAAGACGAATCCGTTGTGCTTCACCACCGGAGAGTGTTCCGGCACTCCGGGACAGGGTCAGGTATCCAAGACCGACCCGTTCAAGAAATGTAAGCCGTGCAAGAATCTCCTTAAGAATCTGACGTGCAATCTCCTCTTCCTTCTCTGTCAGCTTCAGAGTGGTAAAGAATGCAATGCTCGCAGTTATTGAGAGGTCTGTCAGATCGATAATGTTTTTATCAGCGATCCGGACGGCGAGAATCTTGTCTTTCAGCCGTTTTCCATTGCAGGCCTGACATGGAGAGATTCGCATGAATTTCTCCAGTTCTCGTTTCCGGTATTCAGAATTCGTCTGCGTATACAGACGCTCAGCCTGAGGAAGCAGCCCCTCCCAGGTTCCCTTATGTGACCATTCTCCCTCACCCTGCCGGTAGCTCATATGGAATGAGATCTTCTCATGTGATCCATACATCAGGGCGTTGAATTGCTTCTCGGTCAGGTCTTTTATCGGAGTATTGACAGAAAATCCAAAGTGTTTTGCGACCGCTCCGACTAACTGTGACCGGTACCCGTCCAGAAAATTCCTATAGGTTGCAATTGCCCCCTCTGCAATTGATTTTTCCTTATCTGGGATAATGAGATCAGGATCAAAATCCATCCGGAACCCCAGACCTTTACAATCCGGGCAGGCACCAAAGGGACTGTTAAAAGAGAACATCCGCGGCTGTAATTCTTCAAAGGTTATCCCACAGACCGGACAGGCCATTTTGGCTGAATACATCCGGTCAGAACCATCTTCGCAGGTGACGATAATAAGTCCGTCAGATCGTGCAGCAGCCTGTTCGCATGCTTCGACAAGCCGTGAGTGATCAGAAACATCGAGCCGGTCAATCACGAGATCGATGTCATGCATCTTATACCGTTCAAGTGTTATCTCATCATCCGTCCGGTATATTTCCCCGTCTACCCTGACCCTTGCAAATCCCTCCTTATTCAGATCCTTAAAGAGTTGCTGATATGTCCCTTTCTTTTTCCTGATAAGAGGAGCAAGGATGGTTATCTGACCGGCACATTCTTCCTCTATCCGTTCGGCAATTCGTTCGGGGGACTGGCCCATGATGGGAAGGTTATGTTCCGGACAGTAGGGAATACCGATTCGTGCATACAAAAGCCGGAGATAATCGTAGATCTCGGTTACAGTTCCGACTGTTGAACGTGGGTTTTTTGAGGTTGATTTCTGCTCAATAGATATAGCCGGGGATAATCCCTCAATTGCGTCCACGTCCGGTTTATTCATGAGACCAAGGAACTGGCGGGCGTATGAGGAGAGTGATTCAACATATCTCCGCTGACCCTCTGCGTAGAGCGTGTCAAATGCGAGGGTTGATTTGCCTGAACCTGAGAGACCGGTGATGACAACAAGCTGATCACGGGGGATGGTGACAGAGATATTTTTCAGGTTATGCTCTCGTGCACCTTTGATAGTAATATTCTTCATGGTAGGAAATGAGTTCGATTTCAAAATACCGTTCTATGAGAGAGAATTCGATCTGTTCAGAAGTTTCTGTACCATATACAGTATGCCCCGATTCCTCAAATGGCTTATCTGTCTCTTTGCAAAGAAGACCATATCACGAAAAAAGGGTAGGGATTCAGGTTTGTGGCGGATGAACGGAATAAAATATTACTTTTTCTGTATGGTACCCAGGATCTCTTCTTTGAGACGACTGAACTCCTGCTTTGATATATCTCCGTCCTTATACATATTCACAATTTTATCGAGCTCCTGAATTCGTTCCTGAAGATGAGCCTCGCGTGGATCTGATGGCGCCTTTGTATCCTCTTTTCCTTCAATCTGGGGAGCCAGTACGAGCAACAAAGCTCCAAGTCCAATGACAATCCACGCAATAGGAATTGACAGTTCAGTGTTCTGTATCATCTGGGTCAATACCGGGTCCATCTGTCCGCCCATCGAGGGAGCAAGACCTCCGGAAAGAAGATTCTGGACTGCATACCCGATTGTAGTCGCAGAATATGCATCATATGCCAGAAGAATAAAAGCGAGACCTCCAGTCAGGTATAAGAATTTAATTTTTTCAGCATACACAAGAAAGCCCGCTACAAATGCAAGAATAATGTACAGGTATCCTGATGAAGTCGGGCAGTACAGGCACGTTACTCTTCCGATGACGGGAAGTTCAACATACATCGCAATCCCACCAATGAGGAGGGCAACTGCGCCGATATATCCAATTAATTTCTGAATGACTCCGGTTACCCTGGTAATATCAATCTCTTCATTGAGGTTCATGATTCCGCCTTGTAAGGATTATTCTTCCATGACAATTTAAAGGATCGGTAATTGATATCTAACGTCAGCACGCAATTCTCTGTATACATTCTATGCAGCCAGTTTATATTATCGGCCACCGGCAACCAGATACTGACAGCATTGCAAGTGCTGTTGCCTATGCCTCGCTGTTATGCCAGATACATGCAGGGCAGTATATACCTGCCAGATGCGGTGATCTGAATGCTGAAACCCAGTATGCACTGGAAGTTGCAGGCCTTGATGCTCCGGTGCTCATCGAAAATGTAGAACCATCAGTTGGTGATATTCCGTTTCTGTATACCCAAACGGCCCCCATGAATATTCCGGCCATTGATGTAGCGTTGCTGATGGATGAATACGACATCAGAAATATTCCTATTGTCGATAATGAGAACCGGTTTTTGGGGCTGGTCAGTGAACATGGTCTTGCACGGGCGTACGTAAGCCCCCATGCAAGTCTTCCCCTCAAAGTCGGACCAATCAGCCTGAAAGCACTTGCAAGAATCCTTCAGGCAGAAATAATCAATGCTGCACATGAGGAGATTCATGGAAATGCATCGATTGTTATTGATGCGCTCCATATCTCACTCGCCCGGCTTGGTCCGCAGGATGTTGCGATCATCGGTGACAATGAACCATCCCAGATTGCTCTGGTTGCAGAGGGTATATGCGCCTTAATTATTGCGGAAGGTGCTCATCTCGGTGAGCGGGTACGGGAGAGTGCAAAAAAAATGGGTGTCACGCTTCTGACCACTCCCCTGGATGCATTCAGTGTCGGGCGGCTTCTTCATTTATCAGGACCGGTTGAGACGATTATGGCAACCGATGCGGAGACGTTGCATCGGGATGATCTGGTTACTACTGCGGCCCAGATTGTATCAAACTCACCATACCGGACGGCCTGCGTAACGGATGAAGATGGTCATTTTATCGGAATGCTCTCGAGAAACTCGTTCCTTGAAGACGTTCACAAATCAGTTATCCTGGTTGATCACAATGAATATGCCCAGGCTGTAGAAGGAATTGAGACCGCAGAAATTCTGGAGATCATCGATCATCACCGACTTGGAACAATTGCAACCCTTCAGCCAATACGATTCAGGAATGAACCGGTTGGGTCCACCTCAACAATCATTACGATGCGGTACAGGGAAGAGCAGGTGATACCGGATAAAGCCATCGCTACAATCCTGCTTGCCGGAATTCTGTCTGATACCCTTGTGCTCAAGATGTCAACAACAACTGACCGTGATAGGGAGGCGGTTGCATACCTTGCAGAGATAGCCGGGATAAAGCCGGAAGAGTTTGGGAGTGAACTTATCAACAAAGGGATGAATCTTGACGGTGTCCCTATAGAGGAACTCATTGTGCGGGATATCAAAGATTTCACGCTTCATGACCGGTCGGTATCTATTGCTCAGATCATGACAGGATCACGGGATTTTGCTGAGTCGAATGCACGAGAGATCCAGGAGGCCCTTACCGGGTATCAGACCAGTCATGGGTATGACATAAGTATTGTTCTGGTGACTGATGTCATCGGACAGAGAAGTTTTCTGTTTGCCTCAGGTGACCATGGTCTGATATCAAAACTTGGATATCTCCATCAGCCTGTGATTCTTGAAGGAGTAATGTCACGGAAAAAGGATTTCTTCCCTATGTTTGGGCAGCGATTCAGACAGGTTATTCAAATCTGATATACCTATCTCCGTTTCCAGGAATGTGCAGCCCTGATTATGGTATCTGTAAAGCGCTGTGAAAACCATCCATGGGTATAACAGCCGACGGTATCATGAACATACATCCCGTCATATCCATTCATTATCCCTTTTCCTCTTGTAAGATGGATAGCATAGGAAGCGTCCCGGTCAGGTATAACAAATGAGTAATGAAACTCATGCCCTCTTACATCAATGCCTTTTGGGGTAAGCGATGTTCCGCCCGTGGTTTGTCCCTCACTATACCCTAAAGCCTGAAACCTGGGTGCCATTTCGCTTGTTCCCGGGAGAACCCCGGTCCAGTGGTAGGTTCTCTCTCCTGACAGACCGTTGGTGAGGTATAAAAGCCCTCCGCACTCTCCATATATCGGAAGTCCGTCATCGCATGCAGCCCGTATCTCATCACGTGCAGGTCCTTTTTCAAGCATATCTGCATGAAGTTCCGGGTATCCCCCACCTAGATAGAGGGCATCCACATCAGGGAGGTGATCCTGCATCGGGCTGAAATATATTAATGCAGCCCCTGATTTTTTAAGCATATCCAGATTATGCTGGTAATAAAAGCAGAATGCCGGATCTCTGGCGACCCCGATTTTCACCCTGTATGAAGGATGTTCTGCATGCTGCATTCTGATAGTAAGTGGCGGAGCAGAGGATGCAAGGCTCAGGATTGCAGGAATATCACAGGATTCTTCAATAATATCGACCGGCTCATCAGTTGTTGTTTCATCACCCATTACCAGTCCGAGGTGTCGGCTTTCTGTGTGAAATCTGGAATCCTTCGGTATAAATCCAAGTTGTGGTATCTTTGCACCGGTTTTGAGAATATCTGCATGCCGGCGACTTCCAACTTTGTTGAGGATCACTCCAGCGAGTGTGGAATCAGGGTCATAATTTTTAAAGCCTGATGCAATGGCATGAACACTTGTTGCCATTCCATGAACCGGGATTACCAGGAGAAGAGGGGCTTTTAAGAGTTTGGCGATATGTGCAGTACTGCCAAATACTGAGTCCATGCCATCATACATCCCCATTACGCCTTCGATAACAGCAATATCTGCACCTGCAGATCCAGCGTAAAGGGATTCCAAAACCCCCTCCTCACCGGCCATAATCACATCCAGGTTCCGGGAGACCCTGCCGCAAATACGGGTATGATGACTGGGATCGATAAAATCAGGACCGATCTTATATGGCTGCACAACAAGACCGCGTTTTTTTAAAGCAGCCATCAAGCCACGGGTAATGGTAGTCTTTCCACACCCGCTCTGAATTTCGGCAATGACTATTCGGGGTATGGAAAACCGGATATTCTCTCCCTCCTGATTCTCCTTCATGTTTCTCCTAAAAGAAATCTGACAGGGTTGTCCGGCTCGGATCCACGTCTGACCAGCTCCATCCGATGGGTTCAAGGATTCGGGAGATGGGTGACTTGATCGTCTTTTCAAGCATGAGTTCCAGGTCAGGAACAAACGCTGCCGGCACCTGGTCACCATATTCAAAACAGAGCACATCTGTTTTAGGATAGTTACCGTTCACGGTTTTAATGTAGATTCTCTTTGGTTTGCTTCCCTTTCCGAAATTCGTACCAAGATATGTGTTTGAGTA
>NZ_DAONKG010000060.1:0-11737 GCF_035406105.1 Methanospirillum sp. | reverse complement strand
CCAGATATCAACCCGTTTCTTATCTAAAAGAAGAACATTCGTAATCAGGGTGGAGCGGGTTTTTTCAAATAAATCCTGCTTCATGCAGGCCGGTATAACCTGTGAATCTTCCATAATGTGCAGGTACAGTCACTGGTATTGACAATAAAACCAGAGGATGTGGATCGTCCGCAAAGAGTTTTGAGAGTTCCCGCTCATTGAGTAAGGGGTATAATATGCGTGTTCCGATCAATACCATTACTCCTGATATGCCTTCCGCCGAGGTCGTCGGATGGGCACATGAAATTCGAGACCTTGGGGGTCTTGCTTTCCTCTTAATACGGGACAGAACAGGAATCATCCAGGTTACCATACCAAAAAAGAAGGTTGCACCAGAGATTGCTGAAACTATCAGGGCAATATCCCGTGAATCCGTTGTTAGAGTGAGCGGAACGGTAAAGCCGGAAGGAAAAGCACCGGGCGGAAGAGAACTCATACCGGATGCGATCGAGATTGTGAGTCTGTCTGCAAGTCCTCTTCCTCTCGATGTTGCAGAGAAAGTGCCAGCAGAACTGGACACCCGGCTTGATAACCGGTTTTTAGATGCACGCAGGCCACGGGTCAGTGCGATATTTAAGATACGAAACGCCGTGCAGCATGCAGCCCGTACTTTTTTCTTTGATAACGGGTTTATTGAGATAAATACGTCAAAAATTGTTGCTGCAGCCACTGAAGGCGGGACTGAACTCTTCCCGATCGCATACTTTGAGAAAGAGGCATTTCTCAATCAGAGTCCCCAGCTTTATAAACAGATGATGATGGCTGCAGGGTTTGAGAAGGTCTACGAGATTGGTCCAATTTTCCGCGCTGAAGAACACAATACGACTAAGCACCTGAATGAAGCCACATCGATTGATATTGAGGTCTCATTCACCGACCATCTCGGGGTCATGCAGATCCTTGAGGACCTGATACGAAATATCTACCAGTTTGTTGACAACACGTGCAGTGATGCCATCGCTGATATGGGTCTTGACTCCTTCGCCGTACCGGAAAAAGGGTTCCCTCGTCTTCCCTACAGCGAGGCCATCGAGATAGCGGCTGCAAAATCCGAGGAGGATATTGTCTATGGTGATGATATCGGGACCGCAGCGGAGCGGGCAATTGGTGAAGAGATGGGACAGATGTACTTTATTGTCGACTGGCCAACCTCAATCAGACCGTATTATGCCATGCCGTATGAGAATGATCCCGAGATCTGCAAGGCCTTTGACATGATGCATCCGCGGATGGAACTCTCATCCGGTGCACAGCGGGTCCACCAGCATGATCTCCTCGTCGAGCAGATTGCAAAGAAAGGATTAAATCCTGAGAACTTTGAGTTCTATCTAAACCCCTTCAGGTTTGGCATGCCCCCCCATGCAGGGTGGGGACTTGGAGCCGAACGGCTGGTGACGACCATGCTTGGTCTTTCCAATGTCCGTGAAGCAGTCCTCTTCCCCCGTGACAGACACCGGGTTGTTCCCTGATCATGCAGCCATTCATCCCAGACATCATTCTTCCGACAACGGTCGTCGGCAGCTATCCGGCCCAGCCAAAGCGGACGCTGAGAACCCTGTTTGATCCTCTGCACGCAGCGGTTGAGGAGGCGGTATCTTCCCAGAAAAAGGCAGGGATAACAATCATTTCGGACGGGCAGGTCCGGGGTGATATGATTGGGGCATTTGCTTCAAAAATTCCTGGTATCAGGGGCAATGACGTCATTGGCAGGGTTATGCCTCCTGACCAGGCGATTACCATACGGGATACAGCATATGCAGTAAGGCAGCACCGTTACGTAAAGGCAATCATCACCGGACCTTCCACCCTTGCCTATGGATTACATCTGGGAACGCATCAGTACAGAAACCGGGATGAACTTGTGCTGGATATTGCATCTGCACTGGTTGTGGAGGCACAAGGCCTTGCAAAGACCGGGGCTGTTATGCTCCAGATCGACGAGCCAATCCTGTCTACTGGAGCAGCCAACCTTGATGTTGCAAAAAAGGCTGTTGCTACGATAGCAGAGGCTGTCTCTCTTCCGGTCTGCCTGCATGCCTGTGGCACCATTGAACAGATCATCGATGACCTCCTTGCCATGCCTGTACAGATCCTTGATTTTGAAGGGAGCGTGAATGAGGGGAATCTGGCATCGTTCTCAGGAAAGGATCTGCAAAACCGGTATATCGGGTATGGTATTGTGGATTCTTCAACGCAGGTTCTGGAGTCTGCTGATGACGTCAGACGAAGACTTCTGAAAGGAATAGATATCCTGGGTCCTGAACGAATCCTTCCTGACCCGGATTGCGGGCTTCGGATGCACACACCGGAGAGTGCATTTGCAAAACTGACCCGGCTGACCGGGGTGGTATCTGAGGTCAGGCGGGAACTTGGATATCAGTGAAAACTATGATGATTCAGCACACACCAGATAGGTAACCTGATGGCACCTGGCATTCCTCCATTGAACGGAAAAGAACTGTTTGCGGCAGTGCTATTCATTGCATCGGTTTTCATCCTGGGTCTGAAACTGATGAATCCGACTCCGCTTGTTATCTGGTATACTGGTGAGGATTACATCATCCAGACCGAGCGGATTGGAGATATCTATTCGGCAACAGATGTCGTTGTGCTCATCGTGTCATCCCTGATTATCTGTGGAAGCGGCCTGTATCTCCTGCTCTATGAACAGATCCATCCGGCTCCGGTTGCCCAGGGATCAGGACTTACACCCCTCCCGGTTCAGGATGCGACAGTCCCATTCTCACCGCTCGAAGAGAGAAAACGGAAGTGGGAGACGGTTCTTCCTACGTTAAAAGAAGATCAGCAGCTTATCTACCAGACCATCCTTGAGGCAGACGGGATCATCCCCCAGAGTGATATCGTGGAAAAGACCGGCCTTTCCAAATCAAATGTCAGCCGGTCACTTGACATGCTTGAGAGCATGGGACTTATTGAGAAGCGACGGAGAGGGATGGGGAACCTTATCCTGCTGAAATGAGGGGTATATGGACAAAAACAGGATCATATTTCTTGCTCTTCTTCTTATCTGTGGCATTCTCCTCTCCGTAGCCGGGAACGTTCTGATGGGTATCAGGGCTCCGGTCAGGGAACAGAGCTCACTTCTGGAAAATTACCTGATCATGCAGTCAATGGCTGGAAAAAATGCATCCTATGCCAACCAGACATATATGATTGGTAATTCAGGAATCGTCGTCAGTTTTAATGATATACTCAATATCCGTGAAAGCCCGGTCCACGAGACAAAAGGGGTGGTCAATGCCACCGCTCCGCTTACCCTCTCCCGTGGAGGAGGGCTTATAAACAGAACGACTCCCTAAGTTCTCTTCTCAGAAGCTTCCAGCCCCCGACCCGTGGCAACTGATCAACCACCTTCAGACGTCGTGGTATTTTGTATCCTGCAAGGAACTCACGGGACCAGCCGGTAAGTTCCTCAAGGGTGAGAGTATCATCCTTATTTCTCAGCACCACTGCCGCTGCCGGTATCTCTCCTTTCTCTTCATCAGGGCAGCCGAATATGGCAACATCTGCGATCTTCGGATGATTGATAAGGACGTTTTCTACCTCGGTCGGATAGATCTTCCATCCAGACATGATGATCATGTCCTTTTTCCGGTCGGTGATTACCAGCATCCCACGTGAATCGATATATCCAATATCGCCGGTCAGAAACCACCCATCCTTAAGAAAGACCGCCTCTGTCTCTTCCGGCTGATTCCAGTACCCGAGAGCAACCCCTGGCCCGCGGAGCGCTATCTCTCCGGCATGCGGCGATGTCAGCTCACGGTCTGGATCTGCACTATCGACGATCTTCACCTCAGAAAATCCGACTGGTTTTCCCACACTGTTGTACTCATCAGCCGTCGGATAATCCTCTGGACGGATGACAGTCCCGCACCCGAGTACAATCGTCTCAGAGAGACCGTAGGCATTAATCACGGGAATCCTGAACCGTTCATTGAACTTTTTCCAGGTCGGCGAGTGCATCGGCCCACCTCCACTGATGATCCTACGAACGGTGATAAAATTGTCCTCGGTGCCGGGGGGTGTTTCGGTCAGGGCATGGATAACCGGGGGCATTCCTGAAAGAACCGTTATCTGATACTCCCGGATCAGACGGATGTATTCATCAGGATGGTACCGTTCCATAATCACGAATGTACCGCCGATCCGGAGAACAGACAGGCCCCATGAGATCCCCACATGTGCCATCGGGTAAATTCCAAGATAGATATCATCGCTCGTCAGATCAAGAGCCTCAGCCTCAGCCTGGAGAGCAGCAAGCCATCCGCCATGAGTAAGCATAGCCCCTTTCGGCCTGCCGGTCGTTCCGGACGTGTATTGGATCTGACAGACCTGATCCCCAGAGCAGGGAGTGGGACGAAGCGGGGCATACGAACTGCTAAGGTTCTCCCATGAGTGAACACCACCGCCGCCAACCTCAATGATATGTGTCAGATCCGGGCAGATTTCCTGTATTGAACCGGTGATATCCTGGGACCTCACCGATGAGATCAACAGTTTTGCACCAGAATCACGGATCGCGTAGGCCAGTTCCTCCCTCCGGTAGACGATATTTGTCGGGACAGCTACCAGACCTGCACGCCATATGGCAAAATAGCTGATCAGGTACTCAGGCGAACTGTCCAGGTACAGGACTACACGGTCGCCCTGAACACATCCAAGCGTTTCGAACGCTGCCGCAAGGGAACCACTCAACCGGTACAGATCGGTATAGGTATAGGAGCGGTTTGATTTTGGGTGGATTAGTGCAGTTTTTTCTGGAAAACGAACCATTTGGTTGTCAAGAAAAGTTGATATATTAAACATGGCCTGGTACTCTCACACATGTACTATTTTGTACATATATGTACCATGGAACCATAACAGCTCACACCGCTGATGAGAAAAAAGAGAAGAGGGATTACTGATACTCCGGTGGTTCACTCTTCTTTGGAATGCCACCCTTGAAATGAGTTTTTACCCGGTCATATGCCTCACGAAGACGCTGGTTCATGGTCGGATGGACTTTTTCAAGGGCACGCTCAAAATGCACCTTCGTAACCGCATGCACCTGCTCCCTCATGGCAAATATGGCTGCTTCACGGCAAAGGCCTTCAAGATCAGCACCAACATATCCATCAGTCCGTGATGCGATATCATTAAATAATCTGTCAAGAACGGGGTCCTCGATGGTGATTCTGAGCTTTTCAAAGATCTCAACCAGCATCCTGCGACGCTGAGCCCTGCTGATGGTCCCTTGAGACGGGGTTACGGCACGAATCCGTTCCATCAGTTCCGGACCGGACGACCGGACCTCCCGTGGAAGGAATCCGGCAAGGATCTCAAAGTCCTCTTCAGTAAAGTTCTGGGTTGCATCCACCAGTGATTCAAGGGCAGACCCTTCAATCGGGATGAGCCGGGAGTGAATCCTGAGTATGTCAACCCGGTCAGCGGTGCCTGGTTCTCCGATGTAGATGAGCCGGTCAAACCGTCCGGATCTGAGGAGTGCCGGGTCTACGATATCCGGGCGGTTGGTTGCACCCATCACAACAACATCACGAAGATCCACAAGCCCATCCATCTCGGTGAGGAACTGGTTAAGGACACTCTCCATGGTGTGACTGTCACCGGCTGTTCCCCTGGCCGGTGTGAGGGCATCCAGCTCATCAAAAAAGATGATAGCCGGTGCAACCTGTCGTGCTTTCTTAAAGATCTCTCTGACCGCACGTTCAGACTCGCCAACCCATTTGGAGAGGAGTTGCGGGCCACGAACGGCGATAAAGTTCGCCCCTGACTCATTTGCGACTGCCTTTGCAAGGAGGGTTTTTCCGGTTCCGGGCGGGCCGTATAAAAGCACACCGCGTGGTGACTGAATACCAAGGTCATCGTACTTCTCCCGTCTGGTCAGGGGGTACTCGACGGCCTCCCGGATCTCCTCAATGGCATCAGACAATCCACCGACATCCCGCCACCTGAGATGGGAGACCTCCAGCATGACTTCGCGCATTCCTGACGGGGTGATCTCGCGAAGGGCCTGATGAAAGTCCTTTCCGGTCACCACCATGGTCTGGAGGACCTCGTCAGGGATGATTTCCTCGTCAAGGTTGATATGGGGGAGATACCGGCGAAGCGCCCGGATTGCTGCTTCCCGGGAGAGGGCGGCGATATCTGCACCGGTATATCCGTGGGTCCGCTCTGCCAGCTCTTCAAGGCTGACATCCTCAGAGAGCGGCATCCCTCTGGTATGTATCTTTAATATCTCAACCCGGTCCGGATTTGAGGGAACGCCAATCTCAATCTCACGGTCAAATCTGCCCGGACGCCGGAGAGCCGGGTCGATCGCGTCAAGCCGGTTTGTCGCCCCGATGACAACAACCTGACCACGCTCCTCCAGACCGTCCATCATGGTCAGGAGCTGGGCAACAACACGCCGTTCTACCTCGCCGGTCACTTCCTCACGCTTCGGGGTGATAGAGTCAAGCTCATCGATAAAGATGATGGACGGGGCATTATCCGCTGCCTCCTCGAATACCTCCCGGAGCCTCTGCTCACTCTCCCCATAATATTTTGAGATAACCTCAGGACCTGCAATCGGGATGAAATGGGCCCCTGATTCATTGGCAACCGCCTTTGCAATGAGCGTCTTTCCCGTGCCGGGAGGGCCGAAGAGCAGGACTCCTTTTGGCGGCTCTATACCAAGACGCCTGAAGAGTTCCGGATGTCGCATCGGTAGTTCTATCGTCTCCCGGAGCCGTTGCAGCTCATCGCGGAGACCCCCGATATCCTCATATGTGATCTGACTGATTCCCTCAAACCCGCTGATAGGACTGTCAGATATGACAATCTCTGTCCGCTGGCTGATAATAACCGCTTCAGGGGGATCCAGTTCGATAACCTTGTACGCCACCATCTGGGGCTGTACAAACGGCATTCCAATATGAATCGGTACCGAATCACCCATTGCAACCGGGAAATCGATGAGATTATGATGAATCGTAGAGGGATCGGCCATCGGGACATTTTTTGGAAGATCTTCCGGTGGTGCAAGCACGACGGTCGCAGCCGGGATGACCTCATCCACCTTTGTTACCTTGACCGTGTCACCTATCGAGACATTTGCATTCATCCGGGTGAAGTTATCAATCCGGATCTTCTGCTGATTCCAGTCAGCCAGCTGGGCACGCCAGACCTTCGCGACCGTCGTGGACCTGCCGGAGATACGGATGATATCACCAGGTGAAAGTCGCATCTGGTTCATAGTTTCAGGATCCAGGCGGGCTTTTCCTCCCCCCTGATCTCCGGGATATGCACTATCAACCCTGAGATACAATTCCATTACCTAACCATCATATATGCCGGGACTTAAAAGTATAGGAACCATGCGTCTTCTCGCTTTTGACCCCTTTCACGGCGCTGCAGGGGATATGATATGCGGAGCTCTCCTGGGCCTTGGTGCAGATAAGGAGCAGGTCATGCGAGCGATGAGTTCTGTTGTAGAGAGACCTCATATCGAGACGGTGACAAGATGTGGCATCGCTGCACTCAAAGTCCATACCCGTGCCGGTCCTGCTCACCGGACGCTTCATGAGGTGCTTGCTATCGTTCAGAGAGCAGATGCGCCCTCTCCCGTCATCTCACAGGCTGAACGAATATTCAGACGGATAGCAGCCGCAGAAGAGGCGGTTCATGGGACCTTTCATGTCCATTTTCATGAGGTGGGCGCTGATGATGCCATTGCGGATGTCATCGGAGCCTGCATGGCGGTATACCTTCTCTCTCCAGATATAATCGTCTCCCTGCCGGTTGCCGTGGGGAGAGGGATGCTGACCTGTGCTCATGGGACGTTTCCGGTGCCGGCTCCGGCCACTGCGGAGATCCTCTCATCAGGGCATCTTGTGGTGATGGCCGGGGATTATACCGGCGAGCAGCTGACCCCGACCGGTGCGGCGATTCTCACCGAGATATGCAGAAAAGGGATGAATAATCTTCCAACCGGAACCATCCTCAAGACCGGATACGGAGCGGGGACCAGGGATGATCCCACCTCTCCAAACGTGCTCAGGGCGTTTCTCATGGAATACCAGGGGATGTCTGAAGATCTTGTTGATGTGCTTGAGACCAATGTTGATGACATGACCGGGGAATGCATCGGCACAGTCCTCACCCGGGTGATGGAGGAGGGAGCACGGGATGCCTGTGCCATTCCGATTCTTATGAAGAAGGGAAGACCTGGCCATCTTATCAGGGTGATCGCACCACCCGCCCGGTCCGCATCCCTTGCTGAGATCCTTGCCAGGGAACTGGGAACACTGGGGATCAGAGTTACCCCCGCCGTTCATCGGTTTATCGCAAGGCGGGAGATTCAGCACATCCCCGTTTGCATTCACGGGGAGGAGATTGTATTTCCGGTAAAATTCGGATATATCGGGGATGCCTGTTACCTGGTAAAGCCTGAATATGCCTTTGCCGAAGAGTACGCCAGACAGAGGAATATTCCTGTCAGGGATGTACTGCACGAAGTGACGAAGGCAGGAAAGAGATATCATACGGGTGAAAGGAATTGAGATTGACCGGGGTATCTTCAGGTAATTCTGAGCTTGATGCACTTATGGGAACAGGATATCCCCGCAGGATGATAACCCAGATATTTGGGGAACCAGGGTCAGGAAAGTCCACATTATGCCTCATGGCAGCTGTGTCAGCCCTGCGGCTGGGAGAGTCTGTGGTGTATTTTGATACCGAGAGTTTCTCTGCCGAGCGGTTCAGTCAGATTGCCGGGGATGAGGCAGAGAACCTTGCTGAAAGGCTATTCCTCTATGAACCGTCAGATTTTACCCAGCAGGCCATGATGATTCATGATTCCGAGGAGGTGATACGGGAACAGAAGGCAGGTCTCATTATTCTTGATTCTGCAACCGGCTTGTACCGCACCGAACTGGAACATATCCAGGAAGCCCTTCAGAAGTTTAACCGTCAGATGGTCATTCTTCTCGGCTATGCCAAACGGTATGACATTCCGGTTCTCATAACCAACCAGGTATACATGGATATCAGCCGGGGTGATTTTGCTCCGCTCGGCGGGACCGGCCTGTATCATCTTTGCAAGATTATCCTTCAGATTGAGCGTCGGGACAGCATGCGCAGGATTCGGGTGATGAAACATCATGCACGCCCGGAGGGAGCATACATAGACGTTCTCCTCGTCCAGGAAGGAGTCAGAATTGTGGATACATACCCTGACGACATGCTGGCAGAAAAGCCATAAACGTTGATACAGCTCATCTTTTTGCTATATACAAGCAGAGTGATGATATGAACCATACAATTGTGTGTGCAGCTCTCTGCATGACACTGTTTTTTCTCTCCCCGGTGCATGGGAGCTCTTTGACATTTCCCCCTGAATCAGGGACATATAGAGGAGATTATGTTCTCATTGATGAACCAGGACGGTATACACTTGAGAATAATATCACCCATGCATATCCGGTCGGCATTATCATCACTTCATCGTCGGTAATTCTTGACGGGCAAGGACATTTTATACGCCCTGCAACGTCGAATGATCCCTCGGTTGGTATCTGGGTGTCGCTTTTTGATGCACACGGGAAAGCGATTACCGGTGTCCGGCTACAGAACCTGACTGTTCAGGATGAGGTGACCGGAATATACCTTGAAGGGTCTGATTCATCTGAATTTCCCTGGGGAAGGGATCACTCCTCTGATCCGTCCATATCAGAGATGACATCAGACCGTGACATTACGTGTAGTGATAGTACCATCACCGGTTCACGGATCGGGTTTTCATCGAAAGATGTGAAGAAACCGGTGCTCCTGTCGTCAAGAATCACCGGGAACGAGAAGGGTGTCTTCATATCAGAAGGGACTCCGGAGATCAGGGATCTCATTATTGCAGAAAATACCGGTTCAGGGTTACATCTGGAAAAGACGGAGGGCGGGGTGATTACCGGCTGCCGGATTGAAGGAAATCATGGACCGGGTATTCTCCTTGATCATGCAGAAGGTATTCAGATCTGGAATAACATCCTTGATAACCAGGTGAATATCAGAAACATTGCCAGTGAAGGGGCACTCCTCTTCCAGACCCTTTCAAATCAGACAAATATTATCAAGGGGCCAAAGACGGGGGGAAATCTCTGGGCTCAGGGGGGCATTCCTGTGTATGCAGCCCAGATGATCCCTGATGCTGACCAGGATGGTATTGGTGATATCCCGTATATTGATTCAGGTCTCATCGATCAGTACCCCTTAATCCCTGCAGGGACAGGATTTACCCCCCAAATGCCGGATGTACCTGAACCTCCTGTCCTGACCCAGACACCTGCTCCAGTCTCTACACCATTTACTATCATCACCGGTGTGCATGCCGTCATAACCGGGGATAGTATTCCCTCAGCGATGCAGGCAGGGAAGTCGTACCAGGTAAACATCACCCTGCTCAATGACGGTTCAGATAATTGGCTTGATATGCACGCCGTTGGAATCAGGGCACTTGGTGATGCTGCCACATGGGGGCCTGCCTGGCTGCCTGTACCTTCCGGGATACACTCCAAACAGTCATATACTATTCCTTTTGAACTGACAGCCCCAACCAAACCTGGAACCTATGAGCTGATGTACCAGGCAGTGCGGGAGGGTCAGGGTGTGTCAGTCACCTACGGACGGCCATATAAAAAGGTTGTAACAGTCAATTAAGGATAAAAAGATTAAAATCAAGATTAAAATCAGTAATTAGTAATTGCGCCCCTGACTGTATCCCCTGCCCCGGTTGTATCCACCGCCGCCTGATCCACGGTCATACTCCCGACGGGGCTGCATGGGCCGTGCCTCATCAATCCGCATGGTCCGCCCTTCAAAAACGGTCTGGTTCAGAGCGTCCATAGCTGCCTGGGCTTCCTCGCTGGTGGCCATCTCGACAAATCCAAACCCTTTCTGCTCAATAATTTTTACATTGACTACGTCACCATACTGCGAGAATAAATCCTTCAGCTGGTCTTCTTTCACAGAGTACGTCAGGTTGCCGACGTACAATCTCTTGCCTTCCATAAGATATCAGACACCGTGTCTCTATCCTTCCATAATCATACCGGTTATGGGAGGGATGTGTGATCATGCCCCTGTCACCCGGCAATCTGACCGATCATGATCGATTTCCCATGCGTAAATCTGAATGGCAGGATCTGGTATTCGCCAAGCCATCGAGAAGCTGATCATCAGAGAAAACGACGCTGATGTAATTAATGATTATGTTCCGGATATACGTCATATCGGGTGTACACCCCGCGATAATGATAGATTAGATTTCCTAAAGAAAACCCTTTGAACAGAGATCTCCTCACAATTAATACCGTGAAAAAGTTATACCTGGTTTGACCTGGCCTTTTCCTCTCCAGAGAATCATGAGAATATTGAAGGATTTTTGATGTTTTCGCCTGTTTCAATGGTTGCAACCAGTTGCAACACCTGAATTTTTAATGGAGATCTTCACCTTTGTAGTACAATAAATCACGGATTCTTTTTTGTATCGCAGAAGTCGTGTATGGTAAAGTAAAGGACGGAGGTACGGGTGAGAACTCAAGCTTCTGGCGGGTATTTTTCCAATTCCCTTTCTTTTCACAGCTTCTCATCTCCATCCGGACATGGAAAGAGATCCCGCACCATCTTCACCGCACACAGG